>DATMVI010000540.1:0-2086 GCA_035563275.1 Pyrinomonadaceae bacterium | reverse complement strand
GGGGCCGCGCCCGCGCAACTGCCGCCGGCGCCGCCGCCCATCGAGCCGAACTTCGAGGCCCCGCCGCGCCCGCTCCCCTCGGCCGAGCGCGTCGGCGTCGACCTCGGGGAGCAGACGCCGCTCTCGCTGAACGAGGCCGTGCGGCTCGCGCTTGAGAACAGCAACGACATCGAGCTGTCGCGCGACGACGTGCGCGTCGCCGAGTTCGACCTGCGCGCAGCGCGCGGCGTCTACGACCCGGTCTTCTCCACCGAGAGTTTCTTCGGGCGCAGCGTCACGCCGGCCGCCTCGGCGCTCGCGGGCGGGGCCGACGGGTCGCTGCGCCAGAACACTTTCACGGGCGGCCTGCGCTTCGGCGGCTACGCGCCCCGCTTCGGCGGCTCCTACCAGCTCGACTTCACTTCGAGCCGGCTGACGACGAACAACCAGTTCGTCTCCCTCAACCCGCAGTTCGCGACCTCGCTCACGCTGACCTACACGCAGCCGCTCTGGCGCGGCCTGCGCATTGACGACAACCGCCGCCGCATCGAGGTCGCCAGCAAGAACCTCGCGCTGACGGACGCGCAGTTCCGCCAGCGCACCATCGAGGTCATCACGCAGGTCGAGCAGGCCTACTGGGACTTGGCCTTCGCCCTGCGGAACCTGCAAGTGCAGCTCGACGCCGTCAGGCAGGCGCGCACGCAGGTCGAGAGCAACCGGCGGCAGGTGCGCGAGGGCGTGCTCGCGCCCATCGACATCGTCGCCGCCGAGACGCAGGTGACCGACTTCGAGCAGAACGTCTACGGCGCGCAGGAGGCGGTGACGCGCGCCGAGAACAACCTCAAGTCGCTCGTCGCGCGCGACCGCACCTCGCCGCTCTGGTCGCGCCCGCTCGTGCCGACCACGCCCGTCGCCCTCGACCCGCCGCGCGTGGCGCTCCCGGAGGCCGTGGGCGCCGCGCTGCGGAACCGGCCGGAACTCGCGCAGCTTGAGACGAGCGCCGAGATCAACGAAATCAACACGCGCTACTTCCGCGACCAGACGAAGCCGCAGCTCGACCTCGTCGGCTCTTACAACCCGACGGGCCTCTCCGGCTCGCCCGCCGCGTCCGGGGCCAACCCCCTGACCGGCAGCCTCGGCAGCATCACCGAGCGTCTGAACGAGCTGTCGGAGCTCAACAACCTCCCGCCGCTGCCGCCGGCGAACCCGGGCGGCGGCGCGGTGCGGGAGAACCTCGCCGGCGGCTACGGCCGTTCGTTGTCGAACCTCTTCGGACAGAACTACCCCTCGGCGCAGGTCGGCGTGCGGCTCACGCTGCCGCTCAGGAACTCGACGGCCGAGGCCAACCTCGGGCGCTCGCTGGCCGAGGGGTCGCAGCTCGCGACGCGGCGGCGTCAGGCCGAGATACTGATCGAGTCGGACGTGCGTAACACGATTCAGGCCGCGCGCTCGGCCGAGGCGCGTCTGGCTTCGGCCGCCGCCTCGCGCGCCTCGGCCGAGCAGCAGTACGAGAGCGAGCGGCGCAAGCTACAGGCCGGCACCTCGACCGTCTTCCTCGTGCTGCAACGCCAGACCGAGCTGGTCGCCGCGCGCGGCCGCGAGCTTCAGGCGCAGACCGACCTCAACAAGTCCATCGCCTCGTTCCGCCGCGCGACCGGGGGCACGCTGGAGGCCAACGGCGTCGCCGTCCGCGAGCGCACCAAGTCGGAGCCTTTCGACATCGTCGCCCCGCCGGCCGGCGAAGCCTCCGAACTCACGAACATCTGGGGCGAGCCGCTCCGGCGCGAAGGCGCGGCGACGAAAGAGGCTCGGCCTTTAATCAAAAAGGAAGCCCCGTCGCTTCTCGTCAAGGGGGACGCGGCGCGGGCCTTTGAAACGACGAAGGCCGAGGGGGGCCGGGTCGCGGCCGGGCAGCCGGCCGGCGCGACGGGTGAAGTGAAAGCAGATGTCTCGGCCGAGCCGTAAGGCACCGGGCAAGGGTTTGGCGCTGTCGTCCCTGCTGCTCTTCGGGGTCGCGGGGGCGGCGTGCCGGCCGGGCGTGCGTTCGGGGGGGACGCCGCCCGGCCTCGTCGTCGTCAACGCGCCGGCCGCAGGCGAGGTGCGCCGC
>DATMVI010000539.1:0-9244 GCA_035563275.1 Pyrinomonadaceae bacterium | reverse complement strand
CGGCCGCGGGCCGCAGCGCCTCGACGGCCGATTCGATGAACGAAGCGGGATCGACCTGCCTGACGTCGAGGCGCAGGTTGCCCGTGATGATGCGCGACACGTCGAGCAGGTCGTCGATGAGCTGCGCCTGCGCCCGCGCGTTGCGCTCGATGGTTTCGAGCGCGCGGGCGGCGCTCGCGCCGTCGAGCTGCCCGCCGCGCATCAGGTGCGCCCAGCCGAGGATGGCCGTCAGCGGCGTCCGCAGCTCGTGCGAGAGTGTGGCGAGGAACTCGTCCTTGAGCCGGTTGGCCTCCTGCGACTCGCGCAGGAGGCGCTCGCGCTCCTCCTCGAAGCGCTTGCGCTCGGTGATGTCCGACGCCTGCACGATGAAGAACTCGACGCGCCCGTCCGCGTCCTTGACCGCGGTGACGGAGGCCTCGGCGACGCGGACGCCGTCGGCGGCCCGGTACGAATCCACGCTGAAGACGGGGGCGTCGGAGCGCGCGGCCTCGGCCAAGCGGGCCGGCCAGCCCGCGCGCATCTCGGGCAGCCCCTCCCACCACGGCGTCTCCCAGAACGGCCTGCCCAAGACCTGCTCGCGCGTGGTGCCCGCGGCGCGCAGCGGCAGCTCGTTCACGTCCTGAAGGACGCCCTCGGGCGAGAGGATGGCCATGAACTGGAACTGCTGGTTGAAGATGCTGCGGAACCGCTTCTCGCTCGCGCGCAGGGCCGCCTCCGCCTGCCGGCGGCGGGTGCGGTCGCGGACGACGGCCTGAATCGCGGGCCTGCCCTGATAGATTAAAGGTGCCGAGGCCAGCTCGCCGTAGAGGTCAGTCCCGTCGAGCCGGATGAACCTGATCTCGGAAGGCGGCGGCGTCTCGCCCCGGCCGATCTTCTCGATCCGCTCGCGGATGACGCCGTGGTAGTCCGGGTGGATCAGCTCCGCGATAGACCGGCCGACGATCTGCTCGGGGCCTTCGGCGCGGAGCAGTCTCGCCCCGGCGTGGTTCATGAAGAGCACCACCCCTTCGGCGTGGACGGCGATGGCGTCGGGCGAGAGTTCGACGACCCTCTGGAAGCGCGCCTCGGACTCGCGCAGCCGCTCCTCCGTCAGCTTGCCCTCGGTGTCGTCGCGCAGGATTTTGGCGAACCCGCGCGGCTCGCCCGCCCCGCCGCGCAGCAGCATGAGCATCCCGTCGGCCCAGAAGCGCGAGCCGTCGCGGCGCAGGTGCCAGCGCTTGTCCTCGGCGCGCTCCTCGCGCAGCGCGGTCTCCATCTCCTGCTCGGGGACGCCCTGCTCCCGATCCTCGGGCGTGAAGATGTCGGAGGCGTGGCGGCCGACCCACTCGCCCTCGGCGTACCCGAGCACGCGCTCGACGCCCGGGTTCCAACTGAGGACGCGCCCCCGCAAGTCCGTCATGAAGACGGCGAAGTCGCGGACGTTCTCCGCGATGAGGCGGAAGAGGTCTTGACTGTCCTTTGAAACCTCGCTCGTCATCTCCGGTCTTTCGCGCGGGGCCGCGGCGCCTCACGCGGCGTAGCGGCTGAGGATTTCTTCGAGGAGGCCGAACTCGATGGGCTTGCTGAAGCAGTCCACCGCCCCGGCCTCCAGCGCCTCCTCGCGCCAGTTGCCCTCGCAGTGGGCCGACATCGCCACGATGGGCACGCGGCACGTCTCCGACTGCTCGCGGATGCGGCGCGTCGCCTCGACGCCCGTCATCACCGGCATCCGCAAGTCCATCAGGATGAGGTCGATCTCCGAGCAGTGGGCGGAGGCGGCCTCGACCGCCTCCCGGCCGTTGACCGCCTCCAGCACGTGGCAGCCCTTCATCTCCAGCAGCATGCGCATCATGGCGCGGGTGTCGTCGTAGTCCTCGACGACGAGCACAGTCCTGTCGGGCACACTCGCCTCCTCGAACGCTGAGCGGGGTTTTGTACTTCGGGAGATTAGAACCGCCCCAGACTAAATCCTTTCGGCGCCGGAAGTCTAGGTGGCCCGCGACCGGTGGGGGCAGGCGCCGCGCGGGTGAAGCCGAAGTTTAAGCGCGCGGCCCCGGCTAACCGGCCGGCCTTCCGCGAGCCAGCTTAGCCGGCGGGCGGCCGACGGCCTCCTCTTCCGTGTAGCCGAAGACAGGCTCGCGCCTCCGGCCGTGACGGCCCCGGCGGCGCTCAGGACACTTCCGCGTCAATCGGTTTGAAGCTGTAGTTGTTTGACTTTTCCGCGGAGCACGCCGTCAGGCCGACGATCAAATCCGTCTCGGCGCGCAGCAGGATGTAGTCGCCGGCGCGGGAGGGCGGCGGGTCGATGCGCAGCTCGCCCGACGGCAGCACGACGACGTTCATGAAGATGTTGAAGGTGGTCGGGATCATGTCGGGCGAGACGCCGAAGGGCGCGAGGCCCCTGACCAGATTCTCGAAACAGCTCGGGTGGTAGTCGTGGTGGTCGTAGAGCAGCTTGAAGGTGTCGGGGCTGCACGGCGTGAGCAGAAAGTCGTGCCGCCCGACGGTGTCCTCGACGATGGTGAACATGGGCCGGCTGCGGTTCGAGTAGAGCGTGTGCCCCGCGGTCAGGTAGATGGTGTTGGCGTAATCAATCGTGCGGCCGGAGGAGAGCCACTCGGATTTATCCTCCTGCGCGAACGCCGTCAGATCGGAGACCTGCTCGCCGTGCGGGTCGATGACCTTCAGGAGTTGGCCGCGCCCGAGCAGAAACCCGACGCCGGTCTGCGGTTCGAGGTGGTAGCGGGTGGTCATGTCGCGCCTCTTAACCCGTCGGCTTCTCGGCCGCGGCGGGCCGCGCGCTGAACGGGCAGCGCCAGTCGTCTTCGACGGCGCGGCCCGAATACTGCCGCGCCTCGCTCGACTCGCCGAAGTTGCTCAGGTTGGGGTTGAGCGAGCCTTGCAGCTTGTAGTCGCGCGCGCGCACCGTCTCGCGCAGCCGCTCGAATAGATTCTGCTCGCGCAGCCGCTCGAACTGCTCGTGCGCGTTGAAGACGAGCGTCGGCCACGCGAAGCGGCGCGAGCGGCGCGAGCTGGCCGGGTGCAGCCCGACGACGAAGAAGGCCGTCCCCGCGAAGCTGAAAGAGAAGCCGGGGTCGTCCGGGTCGCTGCTCACGGCCGCGTCCCACGCGTGGTGCTCGCGGTCGAGGTCGTGCAGGCTCTGGAGCTGCGACCACAGAAGCTTTTCCCACCCCGACTCGTCGCCGACGGCGGGCGCGGCGAAGCTGGCGACGAAGGTCGCGAAATCGGTCCCGAAAGTCTGTCTCTCTCTCGCGTACTCCCAGAGGTCGTAGGCCAGCCCGGCGGTCGCCCCCTGAGAGTCCATCTCGGCGTAGAGGCCGAAGCGGTAGGTGTCGTGGTTGATGGCCGCCTTCCCGCCGACGCACGGGAACTCGGCGTCGAGGACGTGCGCGCGGAATCGGTCGTGCACGAGGCGGGCGAGCGGCGAGGGGCCGCGCCCCGGTTCGAGCGGGTTGACCAGTTCGCCGCCGCGCCACGCGGCGTAGGCGCTGTGGGCGCGGGCCGCGTCGCCGGCGAATGGGTTCGGTTGAAGTGCCGCCCTGAGTGCTCGTGACATCCCGCTCGTTATACGAAAGACCGCCCGCCGCGCGAGAGCCGCGCGACTCCCGCCTGATGCTCACTCAAAATAGAAAGATTTTGTATAGATTACGTGGCAGGGAGCTTGTAATAAGTTGGCGTCGGAAGGAAGGCCGGCGTAATTCGCTCAATTAAAGAGTCCGTTTAAGGGGACTCGGTACGGGCGCGTACGCAACGAGCGGCCGGCCGGTCACGGCCCGCGGCGTTGGGGGCGGGCGCACGCATCACGAAGCACGGCATGAGGACTGAGAACTTAAAAGGAAACGGCGACGCTGAGGCCGCGCGCTGCACCTACCTGCTGACGATCCGCCGCGTCGGCTTCGACGCGGGCGAGGCCGGCGGGTTCAGAGACTATTTCAGGATGCTCGCCGCCGCGGGCTGCGACGTGCTCGTCGTGGACGGGTCGCCGCGCGAGGTCTTCGACGCGCACGCCGAGGCGTGGCGCGGCGCGTGCGCCCACGCGCCGGTAGACCCGCAGTACAAGTACCTCAACGGCAAGGTCAACGGCATCCACACGGGCGTCGCGCTCGCCGCCCGCGAGCGCATCATCCTCGCCGACGACGACATCCGTTACACGCCCGACGACGTGCGGCGCATGGCCCGGCTGCTCGACTCTTTCGAGATGGTGCGCCCGCAGAACTACCTCAGCCCGCTGCCGGTCTGGGCGCGGACGGAGGCGGCGCGGATGCTGCTCAACCGCGCGTGGATCGCCGAGGGCGACTACCCCGGCACGCTCGGCGTGCGGCGCGGCGCGATGCGGCGGCTCGGGCATTACGACGGCGACGTGCTCTTCGACAACGAAGAGATCGTGCGCCACTTCCGCGCGCACGGGGCGCGCATCGCCTACGCCCGCGACTTCTTCATCCTCAAGCGCCCGCCGAGTTTCAGGAAGTGGGTCGAGCAGCGGCCGCGTCAGGCGTACGAGGATTTCGTGATGCGCGCCAAGACGCTCTTCTTCGCCGCGCTGCTGCCCGCCGTCGCCCTCGTGTGGGCCGCGGCGGGCCGGCGCTGGGCACTCGCGACGGCGGCGGCCGTGGCGTGCGGCGCGGCGCTTCTGGCGGCCCGCGGCTTGGGCGACGGGGCCGCGCGCTTCTTCCCGCCGCGGCTCTGCCTCTACGCGCCGCTCTGGGTGGCCGAGCGCGTGCTGAGCACGTACTGGGCTTTCTACTGGCGCGTCGCGCGCGGCGGCTACCCGTTCGGCGACAAACTGCTCGCCAAAGGCACGGGCCGCGCGTGGCGCGCGGGCGTGCGCGCCGGGTCTCACACCTCGCCCGGAAAATGACGCCGTGACCCGACACACAGAGGCGAGTGACTTGGGCGACCTGCCCGGCGACGAGTTCCGCCGCCTGCTGCACGAGGTCGCCGACTGGGTGGCCGACTACCGCGAAGGCGTCGAGGCGCGGCGCGTCGCGCCGGAGCACAGGCCGGGCGCGACCTCGGACCAACTGCCCGTCGCCCCGCCCGAGGCGGCCGAGCCGATGGGCGACATCCTGCGCGACTTCGACCGGGTCATCATGCCCGGCATCGTCCACTGGGGCCACCCCGCCTTCCTCGGCTACTTCGCGACGACGACGACCGCGCCCGGCATCCTCGGCGAGATGCTGGCCGCGGCCCTCAACGTCTCGGCGATGACGTGGCAGACATCGCCGGCCGCCACCGAACTCGAAACAGTCGTCCTCGATTGGATACGGCAGATGCTCGGGCTGCCGCCGGAGTTTCAGGGGGTGGTCTACGACACGGCCTCGGTCGCCGTCCTCCACGCGCTCGCCGCCGCGCGCGAAGAACTCGGGTTCGACGTGCGCCGCGAAGGCTTAGCCGGCCGCGACGCCGTCCCCGCGCTCACGCTCTACGCCTCCGATCAGGCTCACAGCTCGCTTGAGAAGGCGGCGATCACGCTCGGGGTCGGCGAGGCGAACGTGCGGCGCGTCGCTTCGGACGACGCGTACAGGATGGACGTGGGCGCGCTGCGGCGCGCCGTCGGGGAGGACGTGCGCGCGGGCCGCCGGCCGCTCGCCGTCGTCGCCACCGTCGGCACGACTTCGGCGACGAGCGTCGACCCGGTCGAAGAGGTCGCCGAAGTCTGCCGCGAGCACCGCGCGTGGCTGCACGTGGACGCGGCTTACGGCGGCGCGATGGCGCTCCTCGAAGAGGGCCGCCGCCTGATGCGGGGCGTCGAGCAGGCCGACTCGGTCGTCTTCAACCCGCACAAGTGGTTGTTCGTGCCGCTCGACTTCAGCGCGCTCTACGTGCGCCGCCCCGAAACCCTGCGGCGCGTCTTCTCGCTCGTGCCCGAGTACCTGCGCGGCGACGCCGAGCGCGCCGGCGGGACGACGCCGAACTACATGGACTACGGCATCCAGCTCGGCCGCCGCTTCCGCGCTCTCAAGGCGTGGTTCGTCATCCGCGCGTTCGGGCGCGAGGGGCTGGCGGCGCGCGTCGGCGAAGCGTGCCGACTCGCGCGCGTCGTCGCCGGCTGGGTCGAGGCCGACGACCGCTTCGAGCTGCTCGCGCCCGTCACGATGGGCGTGGTCTGTTTCCGCGCCCGCGCTTTAAACGGCGGGGCGGAAGAGAACCCGCCCGGCGAAGTGTTGGACGAGTTGAACGAGCGGCTGCTCGCGCGCGTCAACGCGACGGGCGCGGCCTACCTGACGCACACGCGGCTGCGGGGCCGGCTCGCCCTCCGCATCGCCGTCGGCAACGTGCTGACCCGCGAGCGACACCTCGCGCGGGCGTGGGAGTTAGTGCGACAACATCACGCGGCCCTGACGGCGTCCTAGAAGGCCGGACGGCCCCCGAGGGCCGAAGGCGCTTCGAGCGCGCCCGCGCCGGGGACTCAATTCTGGCTCAGGTGGCTATCGCTTTCGCCCTTCATAATCCCGTAGCAGGCGCACGACACCGCCTCCAGCCCCGCGCGGTCGAGAATCCTGAGCCGCCCGCGACCGTAGTCAATCAGCTCGCCTTTCTGGAGAGAGCCGGCCGCTTTATTCACCCCCTCGCGCCGCACGCCCAGCATGTTGGAGATGAAGTCCTGCGTCAGGCGAAACTCACCCCTCCCCAACCGGTCGCTCGTTATCAACAGCCAGCGGGCGAGGCGCGCGTCCGCCGCGTGGAAGCGGTTGCAGGCGGCCGAGCGGGAGACCTGCGTCAACAGCGAGTGCGCGTAGAGGTGGAGCAGGCGGTGCAAAGCGCCCGTGCGGCCCGCCTCCTTCCGCAGCGCCGACGCCCTCATCCGCATGGCCGTGCCGGCGCCCTGCACGACGGCGCGGTGGGGCGACGCGTCCGCCCCCATGAAGACGGAGATGCCCGCCACCCCCTCGCTGCCGACGATCCCCACTTCGAGGGTCGAACGGTCTGCCACCGCGGCGAGTAAGGAGACGACCGCCCCGTTCAGGAAATAGACGTGGCGGATCGCTTCGCCGGGTTCGTGGATGACCTCGGCGAAAGGCAGCGCGGCCTCTTCCAACTCGGGGAGCAGGCGCCGGTATTCTATCTTCGGCAGGGCGGCGAGCAGCCGGTTCGTAACCGGGCCGCGTGGTTCGAGGTCGGGTCGCATCGGGTGTCCCCTCGTTTCGGTCGGTTGCGAAAGACAACAGACGGCACAAGAAGAGGGCCTGCCGGCCCGATCCCGATGTCGAAAGGTGTATTCCCGCGGGCGGCTACGTTTCAGACGGGCTTCGGGAAAGTAGCCGAGGAGCGAACCCCTGACTCCTAACACAAGGGGGGAGGACGGTCTGTGCGCTAGGGCACGTATAGGGGTGGGCGCGTGAGGTTCGGGAGGCCCTTAGCCGAGCAGGCGGTCGTACTCGGCTCTGACCACCTTGTAACACTCGCAGACGGCGGCCTCCAGTCCGGGGCGGTCGAGTATCCGGATGCGGCCGCGCACGTAGCTGATCAGCCCCTGCTCCTGCAAACGCCCGGCGGCCGCCGTGACGCCTTCGCGCCGCACCCCCAGCAGGTTGGCGATTAGCTCTTGGGTCATCACCAGCTCGTCCGAGTCCAGACGGTCGTGGCTCAGCAGCAGCCAACGGCAGAGCTGCCGCTCTATCTCGTGGAGGCGGTTGCAGACGGCCGTCTGCGACATCTGCGTGAGCAGCGCCTGCGTGTAGCGCAGCAGCAGGCGTTGAAACTGATCGCCGCGCCCGAACTCGTCCTGCAACACCTTCGCCCTCATCCTGAAGGCCCCGCCGGCGCTCTGCACGACGGCGCGGTTGGGCATGGTGCCGCCGCCCATGAAGAGGGCGACGCCGACCAGCCCTTCGCGGCCCGCCATCCCCATCTCGGCGGACGCGCCGTCCTCCGTCGTGTAGAGCAGCGAGACGACGGCCGTCGTGGGGAAATAGATGTGCTCCATCCGCCCGCCCGATTCGTAGAGGACATCGCCGAGCGCGAAGGAGACGTGCCCCAGATGAGGAAGGATTCGCTCGTACTCTTCGCGCGGGAGCGCGGCGAGCAGGCGATTCTTCGTCGGGTCGGGCGTGTCTGCGTCGGCGGGCATGGGTGGTCTCGGTGTTACGGCCTGCCGGGAGCTTAACATACGTGTGCCGGCGCACAGACGGCCGGACGCGCGTGGGTGCGAACGTCGGCGCCCGCGTCACCTGACGGCCCGGCGTGTTTCAATCCCGGCGGCGCGCGAAAAGAGGCCCCCGCGGCCTCACTCGATATGTGGCATAGCGCACAGACGGTCGCCGGGGCGGCGGCATAGAATGGCTCTCACTCGGCAGGTGTTGAATGCGCTTGTCCGGCGCAGGCCCCCTTTTCGGCCCGCGCGCAACGGGTTTCAGGAGGCGGCGGGGTTCTTTACCACGCTGCCTTTTCTCTCGCGTAAGAAAGGTTATGACCATGAGCAATCCGACGGAAAGGCCATTCACCGCCAGATTCATCGGCGACAAAGAGAAGGTGCTTTTAGAGCTGACGAACACGACCGGCGAGGTGCTCAAGGGCGTCGAGATTCTGGCCGTCTTCCTCAAGGATCAGGGGTCGCCCGGCGGCGGCCCCTCGCGGTCTCACATCAAATTCGAAACCCTCAAGTCCGTCAGGCCGAATGAGACGGCCGTCCTCTCCCACAAGACTTGGATCGACGGTAAGCCGGCGGCCGCCGGCGACGACCAGTTGGAACGTCTGAGAGTGGTGGAGGGTGAGGTCAAGCCTTACGTGCTCGACATCTCTTGGGAGGACGGCGAAGGGAAGACGCGCTACCAGCGGATACCGGTGGGGCACTGAATCAACGCGCCGTGGTTTAAGGGGAGGAGTCGAAGAGGGCCGGTCTGATGGCGGCGCGGGAAGAGAGCGCGCGGCCGTAGGTGATGCCGCCGTATGCTATTCCGCCTCTCGCCCGCCTCCATCCGATAGGCGACGCCGCCTGTGTGCGGTGACGCACATGCGTGCTATACTCCCCCCGAACAACTCACCGCTCGGCGGCGGGTCGAGTTCCTCCGGCTCATTCCCTTTACAGCCAGTTATTTGTTCGCGCTCCGGCGACGGCGCGGTAGTTTGTCGCAACCCCGGCCCCCGGGGCAGACGGGACACCATGAAGATCTTACTGTACAACCCGGACAACGGGGTGACGCGCAACTTCATGCCGCACCTCTGGATGTTCCTGCTCCAAGCCCTCACCCCGCCCGGCCACGAGGTCATCCTCGTCGACGGCAACGCCCGCGCCATGGACGAG
>DATMVI010000538.1:0-15831 GCA_035563275.1 Pyrinomonadaceae bacterium | reverse complement strand
CGCCTTCGCGCCGCCCCGCGCCGCCGCGCAGGCGGGCGCGCGCCGCGCCACGCCCGCGCAGCTACAGGCCGCGCGCGAATACATCCGGCGCAACTGGCGCACGCTCTCGCGCTCGAACCGCGGGCTGGCCGCCGCCGCCGTCGACCCCAAGTTCCGCCGGCCCGACAACGCGCGCTGGCCCGTCTACGTCTCGCGCGGGGAAAACCTCCGGCGCGTTAGGCGCTCGCTCCTCGCCCGGATGCCCCGCGCCGACTTCAGGCGCATCGAGCTGCGCCGCCTGCCCGAGGCGGCGGCCAACGTCACGGAGCACGGGCTGCTCTACCTGCCGCACCCTTACGTCGTCCCCGGCGGGCGCTTCAACGAGATGTACGGCTGGGACAGCTACTTCATACAGGTCGGGCTGCTGCGCGACGGCGAGACGCTGCTCGCGCGACAGATGGCCGACAACTTCCTCTACCAGATCGAGCACTACGGCAAAATCCTCAACGCCAACCGCACCTACTACCTCACGCGCTCGCAGCCCCCGTTCCTGACGCGGATGCTGCTCGGCGTCTACGAGCGGACGCGCGACCGCCGCTGGCTCGCGCGCTCCCTGCCCGCCGTCGAGACTTACTACCGCTACTGGACCGAGGGCGACCACCTCACGCCCGCGACCGGCCTTTCGCGCTACTTCGACGCGGGCTTCCACCCGGCCCCCGAGGTCGTCTCCGACGAGCGCGACGCCGAGGGGCGCACGCACTACGACCGCGTCAGAGAGTTCTACCGCACGCACGAGGTCGCCGACTACGACGTGAGCCGCTTCTACGTCCGCTCGTCCGACACGCTGACGCCGGCCTTCTACAACGGCGACCGCTCGATGCGCGAGTCCGGCTTCGACCCCTCGAACCGCTTCGGCCCCTTCAGCGCCGACATCACCAGCCACAACCCCGTCTGCCTCAACTCGCTCCTCTACGTGATGGAGCGCGACGCCGCGCGGATCGCGCGAGCGGCGGGCCGCCCGGCCGAGGCGCGCGCGTGGGACGAGCGGGCGCGCCGGCGCGCCGAGCGCGTCAACCGCCTTCTGTGGGACGAGCGCGACGGCCTCTACTACGACTACAACTTCGCGCGCGGCGAAGTCCGCCGCTACCCGTTCGTGACGACTTTCTATCCGCTCTGGGCCGGGCTGGCGACGCCGCGACAGGCGGCCCGCGTCGCCGCCAACCTCGAACGCTTCGAGCGCCCCGGCGGCCTGCTCACCAGCACGAACGTCTCGGGCAGCCAGTGGGACGCGCCCTTCGGCTGGGCGCCGATGCAGCAGATCGCCGTCGAGGGGCTGCGCCGCTACGGCTACGCGCGCGAGGCCGAGCGCCTCTCGGTCAACTTCCTCTCGCTCGTCCTCAAAGAATTCATCGAGCACAACGTCATCGTCGAGAAGTACGACGTGGAGCGGCGCGACTCGCAGGTCACGGACGGCCTGCGCTTCGGCTACGCCTCGAACGAGATCGGCTTCGGCTGGACGAACGCGGCCTTCACCGAGCTCTACGCGCAACTGCCGCCCGCGGCGAGGGCGCGGGTGATGGAACTCGGCGGCGTGCCCGTCGGGCGCTGAACGGAGATGGAACTGAAGCGGGGCTTCGCCAGCGACAACAACGCGGGGGTTCACCCGCGCGTGATGGAGGCTTTGCGCGAGGCCAACGAGGGGCACGCCGCCGCCTACGGCGACGACCCCTTCACGGGGCGGGCCGTCGCGCGCCTGCGCGAGCACTTCGGCGGCGGGGCGGAGGTCTTCTTCGTCTTCGGCGGGACGGGCGCGAACGTGCTCGCCTTGCAGGCCATGACGCGGCCGCACCACGCGGTCGTCTGCGCCGCCACCGCCCACGTCTACGTGGACGAGTGCGGCGCGCCCGAGCGCTTCGCGGGCTGCAAGCTGCTGCCGGTCGGGACGCCGGACGGGAAGCTCCGGCCCGAACAGGTCGAGCCTTTACTGGCGCGCGCCGGCGTCCAGCACCACGTCCAGCCGCGCGTCGTCTCCGTCTCGCAGCCGACCGAGCTGGGGACGGTCTACACGCCGGAAGAGTTGAAGGCCCTGTCGGAGTTCGCGCGCGGGCGCGGCCTGCTGCTGCACGTGGACGGGGCGCGTCTGGCGAACGCGGCGGCGCACCTCGGCCTCGGCTTGCGCGAGGCGGCCGCGGGCGCGGACGCGCTCTCCTTCGGCGGCGCGAAGAACGGGATGATGTACGGCGAGGCCGTCGTCTTCAACGACGCGGGGCCGGCGCGCGATTTCAGGTTCGTGCGCAAGCAGGGCGCGCAGCTCGCCTCGAAGATGCGCTTCATCGCCGCGCAGTTCGACGCGCTGCTGACCGACGACCTCTGGCTCTCGAACGCCGCGCACGCCAACCGGATGGCCCGGCTCCTCGCCTCCGAACTCGCGCGCCTGCCGCGCGTCCGCCTCACGCAGCCCGTCGAATCGAACGCAGTCTTCGCCGTCATCCCGCGCGAGCGCGCCGCCGCCGTCCGGCGCGAGTTCTTCTTCTACGTCTGGGACGAGGAGACCTCCGAGGTGCGTTTGATGGCCTCCTTCGACACCACCGAGGAGGACGTGCGCGCTCTGGCGGGCGTCGTCGAGAGGGAGCTGAAACGCGCGCCGTAACGAACCGCCGCCGGCAAGAACAGAGGCGCGGGCCGCGGCGGGCGGTCATCAGTCAACCTCTTCAATCAACTTCAGGCGCGGAGGAAACTGGACAGGAAGTTGTTGAAGACGTGGACGAGGACGCAGGGCCACAGAGAGTTCGTCCAGCGCAGCACCAGCCCGAGGAACAGCGCGAGGATAAGGATCGAGGCCGAGACGGCGACGAGCGAGGGCCGCCAGCCGCCCGCCCAAAGCCAGTGGGGCCAGTGGACGAGCACGAAGAGCAGCGCCGTTAAGAGGTTCGCCGTCCAGAACCCCGCCCGCTCCCGCAAGGCGTTGAGCAGAAAGCCGCGGAACAGAATCTCCTCCATGACCGGCGAGACGGCCACGGCCAGAAGCGTCGAGAGGGCGGCCGGCAGCCCCGCGCGCCAGAGCGGGTTGAGGTTCCTGCCCGACGTGAAACCTTCGAAGAGGATGACGCCGGCGAAGAAGAGGACGGCCGCGACGGCCGCCGCCAGTAAGCCCTTCGCGCGGGGCCGCGTCGTCAGCTTCATGTATTCGAGCGGCCGCCTCCGCGAACGCGCCCGCACGTAGACGTAGGCCGGCACGACCCACACGGCGAACTTCCACGCGTGGCCGTAGACGGCCCTCAGCCACGGCGGCTCGACGCGCTCGTCGAGCGGGAAGAGAACCGTCGCCCGCAAGGCCCAGACCGCGAAGAAGAGCAGCACGAAGACGAACAGCGAACGGCCCGAAACTCCCGCGCCCGCCCGCCGGCCGGCGAATCCGGCCCCCGATACAGAATCCATAAAATTGCTCCACCCGCCGCACGCCGAAAGTGGCCGCATCATACACCGCGCGGCGGCGCGGCGGGGTCGGCCGCTGCCGCCCGTGAGGCCCCCGCGGGCCGAGCGCGGCCGGCGTCCGCCTTTTTCGATTTTGGGAAAAGGCTTTTCGGAAACGGACACCGGCGGGGGGCGCCTCCGGCCGAAACCCGCGAAAACCGCGGAAAAACGGGCGGGGCGGGCGGGCGTTCGTTCGTGGTACGGCGGTTGTTATTGCCCCGCAGTGACCGCCGGAAGTTTTTAGAATCATGGACATCAAACGCTCCCGCAAAAACCGCCGCCAGCTCAAGCTGGCCCTCTACGCGACGGCCGCCGTGCTCGCCGCCGTCCTCATCACCTACGGCCTGTCGCGCCTCAAGCCGGCCGCGCCCTCGGTCGCGCGCGGGACGGTCTGGACCGACAGCGTCAAGCGCGGCCAGATGCTCCGGCAGGTGCGCGGCATCGGCACGCTCGTCCCCGAAGAGATTCGGCAGGTGGCCGCGCCCGTCGAGGGGCGCGTCGAGCGCATCTTCGCGCAGCCGGGCGAGCAGGTGGGGGCCGGCACCGTCCTCGTCGAACTCTCCAACCCGACGCTCAGGCAGTCCACCGTCGATGTCGAGTTCCAGATCAAGTCGGCCGAGGCCGACCTCAACAACCTGCGCGCGCGCCTCGAGAGCGAGCGCATGTCGCAGCAGGCCGCGACCGCGCAGATTCAGGCCGAGTACAGTCAGGCCCGGATTCAGCTCGACACCGACGAGGAGCTGGCCAAGGAGGGCCTCGTCCCCGCCATCACGCTGCGCATCTCGCGCGTGCGCGTCGAGCAGTTGAAGAACCGCCTTGAGATCGAGGGCAAGCGCGTCGGGTCGAACCGCCAGTCGGTCGAGGCGCAGGTGGCCGCGCAGCAGGCGCGCATCGCGCAGTTGCGCGCCCAGCTCCGGCTCAATCAGGAGCAGGTCAACTCGCTTCTGGTGCGGGCCGGCACGAACGGCGTCCTGCAACAGGTGACGGTCGAGGTCGGCCAGCAGATCACGCCGGGCACGAACATCGCCCGCGTGGCCGACCCGTCGAGCCTCAAGGCCGTGCTCCAAATCCCGGAGACGCAGGCCAAAGACATCCAGCTCGGTCAGGTCGCCGCCGTGGACACGCGCGGCGCGGGCGTCGTGCCGGGCCGCGTGGTGCGCATCGACCCGGCCGTGCAGAACGGGACGGTGCCCGTCGACGTACAGCTCGAAGGCGGGCTGCCCTCGGGCGCGCGCCCCGACCTGAGCGTGGACGGAACGGTCGAACTCGAACGCTTGGAAAACGTACTCTACGTGAGCCGGCCCGCGACGGGCGCGGCGCAGTCAACCATCACGCTCTTCCGCATCGAGGAGGGCGGGCGCGAGGCCGTGCGCGTCCCCGTCCGGCTGGGCCGCACCTCGGTCAACACCGTCGAAATCCTCGAAGGTCTGCGCGAAGGCGACACCATCATCCTGTCAGACACCTCGCAGTGGGACGGCGTGGACCGCCTGCGGTTGGACTGAAAAGCCGTAAATCGCGAATCGTAAATCGTAGTTATCAGTTCGCGGTTCTCAGCCGTCAGTAAAGACGAAGAACCGGCGGCCGGTGACTGCCCCCCGCGGTTCACGATTGACGGCCCGAGACTCACCTCTTTTAAACGACTGACGAAAGGAAACCCGAAGATGAGCGCATCAAGCGAGCCGCTGGTTAGGCTGGACGGCGTGAAGAAGGTGTTCTACACGGACGAGGTCGAGACGCACGCACTCTCCGGCATCCACCTCGACATCAAGAAGGGCGAGTACGTCGCCATCGGAGGCCCTTCGGGCTGCGGCAAGTCCACCCTGCTCTCCATCCTCGGCCTCCTCGACACGCCGACCGACGGCGAGTACACCCTGAACGGCACCCCGGTCGCCAACCTCTCGCTCTCCGAGCGCGCCCGCATCCGCAACCGCGAGATCGGCTTCATCTTTCAGGCGTTCAACCTCATCGGCGACCTGTCCGTCTACGAGAACGTCGAGCTGCCTTTGACCTACCGCGACATGTCCTCCTCCGAGCGCCGCCAGAGGGTCGAAGAGGCGCTCCTCAAGGTCGGCATGTCGCACCGCATGAAGCACTACCCCAGCCAGCTCTCCGGCGGTCAGCAGCAGCGCGTGGCCGTGGCCCGCGCCGTCGCCGGCAACCCCTCGATCCTGCTGGCCGACGAGCCGACGGGCAACCTCGACTCGACGAACAGCGAGGCGGTGATGAACCTCCTGCGCGAGCTGCACGCCGGCGGCGCGACCATCTGCATGGTCACCCACGACCCGCGCTACGCCAAGTACGCCGACCACACCTTCCACCTCTTCGACGGTCAGGTCGTCGAGGAGACCCACGAGGCGAAGGCCGAGGCCGAACTCGAAGAGAGCGGGTTCAAACTTTAAAGGCGGCGGGCGACGGGCGCCGGGGGAGGCGGGTGGTCTTTCGCCCGACGCCCGACGCCCGCCCAAGTGAGGTGCATCGATGCAGACACTCTGGCAGGACGTGCGCTACGCGGCGCGGATGCTGACGAAGAACCCGGGGTTCACGGCCGTGGCCGTCATCGCGCTGGCGCTCGGGGTGGGGGCCAACACGGCCATCTTCAGCGTGGTCAACGCCGTCCTGCTCCGGCCGCTCGCCTACAAAGACCCCGCGCAGCTCGTCTTCATCAACCACAACTACCAGAAGACGAACCTCAAGGCGTCGGTCTCCGTCCCCGGCTACCTCCACTACCGCGACAACGCGAAGTCGTTCTCCGAGGTGGCCGCGCTCTCGGGCTGGGCCGTCAACCTGACGGGCGAGGGCGAGCCGGAGCGCTTGCAGGGCATGGCCGTCACCCCCAACCTCTTCGCCGCGCTCGGGGCCGAGGCCGCCAGCGGCCGCACGTTCACGCCCGAGGAGGGGCAGGTCGGCGCGAACAAGGTCGCGCTGCTCAGCCACGGGCTGTGGGAGCGGCGCTTCGGCTCGCTCCCCTCGGTCGTCGGCAAGACCGTCTCCTTGAACGGCGAGGCCTACACGGTCGTCGGCGTGATGCCGCCCTCGTTCCAGTTCGGGCGCGAGTTCGGCCAGCAGGTCGAGCTGTGGTCGCCCATCGCGTTCACGCCGCAGCAGCAGAGCCCCGACAACCTGACGAACGAGTTCCTGCAAGTCCTCGCGCGCCTCCGCCCCGGCGTCACGCCCGAGCAGGCGCAGGCCGAGCTCGACACCATCGCCGACAACCTCCGCCGCCAGTACATGCCCGGCGCGGACGCGACCAACTGGACGCTCCTGCTCACGCCCGCCTCCGAGCTGGTCGTCGGCGAGATTCGCACGGCGCTGCTCGTGCTGCTCGGCGCGGTCGCCTTCGTGCTGCTGATCGCGTGCGCCAACGTCGCCAACCTGATGCTGGCGCGGGCCGCGGCGCGGCAGAAGGAGGTCGCCATCCGCACGGCGCTCGGGGCCTCGCGCTTCCGCGTCATCCGGCAGCTTCTGACGGAGAGCGTGCTGCTCGCGCTCGCGGGCGGGGGCTTGGGCCTGCTCATCGCGATGTGGGGCGTAGACCTGCTCGTGCGGCTGAACGAGGACAAGATTCCGCGCGCGCACGAGATCGGTTTAGACCTCAACGTCCTCTTCTTCACGCTCGGCGTGTCGCTCCTGACGGGCGTCGTCTTCGGCCTCGCGCCGGCCTTCCAGACCTCGAAGATCGAGCTTCAGGACACGCTCAAGGAGGGCGGGCGCTCGGGCCGCTCGGGCGCCCGGCGCGGCGTGCGCGACGCGCTCGTCGTCGTCGAGGTGACCTTCGCCGTCGTGCTCCTCATCGGGGCCGGCCTGCTCATCCGCAGCTTCTTCCGGCTCCAGCAGGTCAACCCCGGCTTCGAGCCGGCCGGCGTCCTCTCGATGCAGCTCTCGCTGCCCAACTCGAAGTACGGCGAGCTGCCGCAGCGCGCGGCCTTCGTGCGCCAGATGCTCGAACGGGTGCGGGCGCTGCCGGGCGTGCAGTCGGCGGGCACGACCACCATCCTGCCGATGAGCGGGAACAATTCGAGCGGCAGCTTCCAGATCGAGGGCCGGCAGGTGCCGCAGGGCCAGAGCTCGCCGCACGGCGACCGCTGGATGGTCTCGTCCGACTACTTCGAGACGATGCGCGTCCCGCTCGTGCGCGGCCGCTACTTCACGGAGCACGACCGCGCCGAGGGCGCGCAGGTCGCCATCGTCGACGAGACGATGGCCCGCAAGTACTGGCCCGACGAAGACCCCATCGGCAAGCGCATCACCTTCGAGGGCAACGCGCAGCAGCCGCGCTGGCGCGAGGTCGTCGGCATCGTCGGCCACGTCCGGCATCAGGGCTTGGAGGGCGTCTCGCGCGTCCAGTATTACGTCCCTTACGACCAGCGGCCGACCTCCGCCAACGTCTACCTCGCCGTCCGCACCGAGGGCGACGCGACGGCGCTGGCCGCGTCGGTGCGCGAGGCCATCCGGTCGGTCGACCGCGACATGCCGGTCTTCCGCGTGACGACGATGGAGCGGCTCGTGTCGGACTCGCTGGCGCAGCGCCGCTTCTCGCTCTTCCTCTTCGGCGTCTTCGCGGGCCTCGCGCTCGTGCTGGCGGTCGTCGGCCTCTACGGCGTGATGAGCTACACGGTGACGCAGCGCACCCACGAGATCGGGCTGCGGATGGCTCTGGGCGCGCAGGCGCGCGACATCCTGCGGATGGTCGTCGGGCAGGGGATGCTGCTCGTGGCCGTCGGCGTCGCGGTCGGGCTGCTCGGGGCCTTCGGCCTGACGCGGCTGATGGCGAGCCTGCTCTACGGCGTCTCGGCCACCGACCCGCTCGTCTTCGCCGGCATCGCCGTCCTGCTCTCGCTGACCGCCCTCGCCGCCAGCTACATCCCCGCGCGCCGCGCCATGAGGGTCGACCCGATGGAAGCGCTCAGGTACGAATGATGGATGCGGGGCGCGGAACGCGGGAGTGAAGACGGAGTGGTTTCCATTCCGCATCCCGCGCCCCGGCTTCCGCATTTGAGTGGAGGTGAACGATGGAGACCCTTTTGAAAGACATCCGGTTCGCCTTCCGCCGGCTGTTGAAGAGCCCGGGGTTCACGGCGACGGCCGTCATCTCGCTCGCGCTCGGCGTCGGGGCCAACACGGCCATCTTCAGCCTCGTCAACACGGCCGTCCTGCGCCCGCTCCCCGCCCACCGGCCCGACCGCCTCTACTCGCTCGCCGTCTCGGGCGCGGGCGGCTCGATGCTCGCCTTCTCCTACCCGTCCTACAAAGACTTCCGCGACCGCTCGGGCGACGTGCTCGACGGCCTCTTCGCCACCCGCCTGACCCCCATCAGCCTGAGCCGCGGCGGCGAAGACAACCAGCGCCTCTGGGGCTACCTCGTCACCGGCAACTACTTCGACGTGCTCGGCGTCAGGCCCGAGCGCGGCCGCGCCTTCACCCCCGAAGAGGACGCCGCGCCGCTCACGCACCCCGTCGCCGTCATCAGCCACGCCTGCTGGCGTCACCGCTTCGGCGCAGACCCCAACGTCGTCGGGCGCGAGATCGTCCTCAACGGCCGCCCGTTCCGCGTCGTCGGCGTCGCCCCCGAGGGCTTCTCGGGGACGGAGGTCGTCTACACGCCCGAGGTCTGGGTGCCGATGATGATGCAGGAGTGGATCGAGCCGGGCAACGCGTGGCTCGAACGGCGCACGACGCAGAACATCTTCGCCACCGGCCGCCTCAAGGACGGCGTCACGCCCGAGCAGGCCGAGTCGGCCCTGAACCTGCTCGCCGCGCAGGTCGGCAGCGAGCACCCCGACACCGACGAGGGGCAGACGATCACTTTGATGCCGCCGGGCTTCATCATCCCGCAACTGCGCGGCGCGGTGCTGAGCTTCGCCGCGGTGCTGATGGGCGCGGTCGCGCTGGTGCTGCTGCTCGCGTGCGTCAACCTCGCGAGTCTGCTTCTGGCGCGCGCCTCCGTGCGGCGCAGGGAGATCGCCATCTGCCTCGCGATGGGCGCGTCGCGCCGGCGGCTCGTCCGCCAGCTGCTCACCGAGAGCGTGGTGCTGGCGCTCGCGGGCGGCGCGGCCGGGCTGCTGCTCGCCGTCTGGATCATAGACCTCGTCGTGGCCTTCAAGCCGCCCATCGACATCCCCGTCTGGATCGACCTCGCCGTGGACTGGCGCGTGACGCTCTTCGCGCTCGGCGCGTCGCTGCTGACGAGCCTCGTCTTCGGCCTCGCGCCCGCGCTTCAGGCGACGCGCCCCGAGCTAGTCCCCGCGCTCAAAGACCTCGGCGCGCAGACGGGCCGCGGCCGCTCGCGGCTGCGCGGCGGCCTCGTCGTCGCGCAGGTCGCGCTCTCGCTCGTGCTCCTCGTCGCCGCCGGCCTCGTCGTGCGCGCGCTCCAGCACCTCCAGACCACCAGCCCCGGCTTCGAGGTCGCGAACGGCCTCGTCCTCTCCTACGACCTCGCCCGTCAGGGCTACGACGACGCGCGCGGCGAGCAGTTCCACCGGCAGTTCGTCGAGCGCGTGCGGGCCCTGCCCGGCGTGCGCTCGGCCTCGCTGACAGACCTCTTCCCGCTGAGCCTCAACTATTCGAGCAGCAACATCCACGTCGAGGGCCAGCCGGCCGCGCGCGGGGCCAACGTGCCGCAGGCGATGGTCGCCTCCGTCGGCCCCGACTACTTCGAGGCGATGGGCATCCCCGTCGCGGCGGGGCGGGCCTTCGCGCCGGCCGACAACGACGCGGCGCCCGACGTGGTCATCGTCAACGAGGCTTTGGCCCGCCGCTTCTTCCCCGGCCCCGACCCGGTGCGCGCCGCCGTCGGCGGGCGGCTGAGCACGGCCGGCCACGAGGGGCCTTTCCGGCAGATCGTCGGCGTGGCGCGCGACGGCAAATACTGGACGATGGGCGAGGCGCCGCAGCCGTTCGTCTACTTCCCGCTCGCGCAGAGCTACAGCTCGACGGTGACGATGGTGGTGCGGGCCGCGGGCGACCCGCGCGCGCTCGCCCCCTCGATCCGCGCCGAGGCGCGCTCGCTCGACGCCGGCCTCCCGCTCTACGACGTGAAGACCGTCGAAGAGCACCTGTCGCTGTCGCTCTTCCCGGCGCGCGTGGCGGCGACGCTGCTCGGGGCCTTCGGGCTTCTGGCGCTGCTGCTCGCGGCGGTCGGCGTCTACGGCGTGGTCTCTTACGCGGCGGCGCAGCGGACGCGCGAGATCGGCATCCGCGTGGCGCTCGGCGCCCGCCGCTCGGACGTGCTCCGCCTCGTCGGCGGGGGCGGGCTGCTGCTGGTGGCGGCCGGCGTCGCGCTCGGCCTCGCGGCGGCGCTCCTGCTCACGCGCTTCATGGCGAGCCTGCTCTACGGCGTCTCGACCACCGACCCCGTGACCTTCGCGTTCGTCGTCGTCCTGCTCGGCGGCGTCGCCCTCCTCGCCTGCTACCTGCCGGCGCGCCGCGCGACGAAGGTCGACCCGATGGTGGCGCTCAGGCACGAGTAGCCGGTAGCCGGTAGCGCCCCGCGTTATTGCTGCTCACGCCGACGCGCCGACGATGCGCCGCCGAAGGTCTTCCTACTGACTACTGACTACTGACTACTGACTGCTTCCTTTCGGAGATTGAGTGATGTTGAGTCTCTGGCAAGACCTCCGCTTCGCGGCGCGGGTGCTGGTGAAGAACCCGGGGTTCACGGCCGTGGCGGTGCTGGCCGTGGCGCTGGGCGTCGGCGCGAACACCACCATCTTCAGCGCCGTCAACGCGCTCCTGCTCCGCCCCTTCTCCTTCCCCAACACCGACCGCGTCCTGATGGTCTGGGAGAAGAGCCTCGACGCCACCTTCCTCCGCGGCTCGGTCGCGCCCGGCAACTACTGGGACTGGCGCGCCGAGGCCCGCTCCTTCGAACACCTCGCCGCCTACCAGCCGCAGTTCTTCAACCTCACCGACGGCGACCAGCCCGAGCGGCTCGCCGGCGCGCGCGTCACGCCGAACCTCTTCGCCGTGCTCGGCGTCTCGGCCGAGCGCGGCCGCGCCTTCGCCGAGGAGGAGGCCGAGCCGGGGCGCGAGCAGGTCGCGCTCGTCAAGCGGAGCGTCTGGCAGCGCCGCTTCGGCTCCGACCCCGGCCTCGTCGGCAAGAGCGTCCGGCTCGACGGCAGGCAGTTCACCGTCGTCGGCATCATGCCCGACGACTTCGACTTCCCGTGGTCTTCGACCGAGCTGTGGGTTCCGCTCGCCCCCGACGCGAAGGAGCGCGCGAACCGCGACAGCCACTACCTGCAAGTGGCCGGGCTGCTGCGGCCCGGCGCGACCATCGAGCAGGCGCGCGCCGAGGTGGCGGCCGTCGCCGAACGCTCGCGCGGGCTGCACCCGGACTCGAACGCCGGCCGCACGGCCTACGTCGAGACCTTGACCGACAACGGCACGCGCGGCTCGCGCATGCACCTCAAGGTGATGCTCGGCGCGGTCGTCTTCGTGCTGCTGCTCGCCTGCGCCAACGTCGCCAACCTGCTGCTCGTGCGCGCCTCTTCGCGCCAGCGCGAGCTGGCCGTGCGCGCGGCCCTCGGCGCGTCGCGCTGGCGGCTCGTCCGCCAACTGCTCACCGAGAGCCTGCTGCTCGCGCTCGCGGGCGGCGCGCTCGGCCTGCTCTTCTCGGTGTGGGGCGTGGACTACCTCTCGCACGGGCTGCCGCCGACGTTTACGCAATACATCCCCGGCTGGAAGAACTTCCGCATCGACTCGACCGTGCTCGCCTTCACGCTCGCCGCCTCGCTCGTGACCGGCGTCGTCTTCGGCATCCTGCCCGCGCTTCAGGCGACGCGGACGAACCTCAACGAGTCGCTGAAAGAGGGCGGCAAGTCGGGGGTGTCGGGCGGCCTCCGGCGCAACCGCGCGCGCAGCCTGCTCGTCGTCTCCGAGGTCGCGCTCTCGCTCGTGCTGCTCGCGGGCGCCGGGCTGATGGTGCGCAGCTTCGTCTCGATGCTCACGGCCGATCTGGGCATCAGGCCCGACGGCGTGCTCACGATGCAGATGTCCCTGCCGCGGCCGGCTTACCCCGAGAAGAGCCAGCGCGCCGACTTCTACGAGCGGCTGGCGGCGCGCGCCGGCGAGCTGCCCGGCGCGGCCGGCGCGGCCGCCGTCAACTTCCTGCCGATGGACCGCGGCGGCACTTCGAGCAGCTACTTCGAGATCGAGGGGCGCCCGCCCTTCGAGAAGGCCAGCCGGCCTTACGCCGAGTGGCGCGTGGTCACGCCCGGCTACTTCGAGGCCGTCGGCATGCCCGTCCTCGAAGGCCGCGGCTTCAACGCGGGCGACGACGAGCGCGCGCCCTTCGTCTGCCTCGTCAACCGGAGCCTCGCCCGCCGCTTCTTCCCCGAGGGCGCGGTCGGCCGCCGCCTCGTCGTCAACGAGGAGGAGGGGCCGTGGGAGATCGTCGGCGTCGTGCCCGACACGAAGGACGAGGACTTCGAGGAGGAGCCGGAGCTGGGCTTCTACCGGCCGCTGCGGCAAGACCCGTGGTGGTCGATGGCGCTCGTCGTGCGCGCCGAGCGGGGCGACCCGGCGCAGCTCGCGCCGGCCGCGCGCGAGGCGGTGCGCGCGCTCGACCGCGAGCTCCCGATCTACAACGTGCGCACGCTGCGCGACATCGTGGACGAGGCGCTCTCGGCCCAGCGCGTGATGGTCTTCACGCTGGCTTTCTTCGCGCTCGGCGCGCTGGTGCTGGCGGCCGTCGGCCTCTACGCGGTGATGAGCTACACGGTGGCGCAGCGCACCCACGAGATCGGCATCCGGCTCGCGCTCGGGGCTGAGGGGCGCGACGTGCTGCGGCTCGTGCTGTGGCAGGGCGTGGGCCTCGCCGTCGCGGGGCTCGGCGTCGGCCTCGGCCTCTCGCTCGTCGTGACGCGCGTCATGGCGAGCATCCTGCACGAAGTCTCGCCGACCGACCCGCTCGTCTTCGCGGGCGTCGCCTTCGTGCTCGGCCTGACGGCCCTCGTCGCCTGCTACGTGCCGGCGCGCCGCGCCACGCGCGTCGACCCGATGGAAGCGCTCAGATACGAGTAGACAGTAGACAGTAGTCAGTAGCCAGTAGCGCTGCCGCGCCGGGGCCGCTGACGCCGACACCCTGAGGATTCATTAGCGACTGTCTTTCTACTGGCTACTGACTACTGACTACTGTCTACTGTCAACCGGAGGTTGGCTTATGAAGTCGTTGCTGCAAGACGTGCGTTACGGGCTGCGGAGGCTGTCGAAGAGTCCGGGCTTCACGATCGTCGCGGCCGGCGCGCTGGCGCTGGGGATCGGCGCGAACACGGCCATCTTTTCGGTCGTCAACGCCGTGCTCCTGAGGCCGCTGCCGTACCCCGCGCCGGACGAGCTCGTGCAGGTCTGGGAGACGCGGCCGCGCCAGAACATGGCGAGCGTCGAGGCGTCGCCCAACGAGTTCCTCGCGTGGGCGGCCGAGGGCCGTTCGTTCCGCCACCTCGCCGCCGTGGACTTCGCCAACTACAACCTGACGGGGCGCGGCGAGCCGGAGCGCGTCACGGCCGCGCTCGTCTCGGCCGAATACTTCCCCGCCTTCGGCGTCGCGCCCGCCGCCGGCCGCGCCTTCCTCGCCGAAGAGGATCAGCCCGGCAAGGAGAACGTCGTCGTCCTCACGCACGACTTCTGGCAGACGCGCTTCGGCGGCGACCCCTCCGTCCTCGACCAGACCGTCAGCCTCGACGGCGCGGCCTGCGCGGTCGTCGGCATCATGCCGCGCGGCTTCCGGCTGCCGCAGGACGCCAAGCTCGCGCGCCCCATCGCCTTCGCCCCCGAAGCCCGCACGCGGGCCGGGAGCCACTACCTGCAAGTCTTCGGGCGGCTCGCCGGGGGCGTCACGCGGGAGCAGGCCGGGGCCGAATTGAGCGGCATCGCCGCGCGCCTCGAACAGACTTTCGCCTCGACCAACGCCGGCCACGGGGTCGTCCTCGTGCCGCTGCGCGAGCAGCTCGTCGGCGACGTGCGCCCCGCCCTGCTCGTGCTGCTCGGCGCGGTCGGGCTCGTCCTGCTCATCGCGTGCGCGAACCTCGCCAACCTCCTGCTCGCGCGCGCCGAGGGGCGGCGCAAGGAGGTGGCCGTGCGCGCGGCGCTCGGGGCCTCGCGCTGGCGCATCGTGCGGCAGCTGCTCGCCGAGAGCGTGCTGCTCGCCGCCGCGGGCGGGGGCTTGGGGCTGCTCCTCGCCGTGTGGGGCGTAGACCTTTTAGTCAGCCTCGACCCGGCCGGCGTCCAGCGCGTCGGCGAGGTCGCGCTCGACGCGGGCGTGCTCGCCTTCACCGTCGCGCTCTCGCTCGCGACCGGCCTCGTCTTCGGCCTCGCGCCGGCGCTCCAAGCCTCGAAGACCGACTTCGTCGAGACGCTCAAAGAGGGCGGGCGCTCGTCGGCCGGGCCGGCGCGCGCCGGGCGCCTCCGCGGCGCGCTCGTCGTCTCGGAGGTCGCGCTGACGCTGGTGCTGCTCGTCGGCGCGGGGCTGCTGGTCAAGAGCTTCGCGCGGCTGCTCGACGTTGACCCCGGCCTCGACCCGCGCGGCGTGCTGACGCTCGACCTGTCGCTCCCGCCGGCCAAGTACGCCGAGCGCCGGCAGGTCGCGGCCTTCTACGAACGACTGCTCGGCGAGGTGGCGGCGCTGCCCGGCGTCGAGGTGGCGGGCGCGGTGAGCGTGCTGCCGCTCGGCGGCGACGACAACTCGAACTTCGTCGAGATCGAAGGCCGCCCGCCGCTCGCGCCCGGCCAAGCCCTCCGCGCCGGGCGGCGCAACGCCAGCCCCGACTACTTCCGCGCGCTCCGCGTCCCCCTCAAGTCGGGCCGCGCCCTCGCGCCTTCGGACGCGGCCGACGCGCCGCCCGCCGCCGTCATCAACGAGGCGATGGCGCGCGCCTTCTTCCCCGGCGAAGACCCGGTCGGCAAGCGCCTCCGCACCGGCGACAACAACCCGTGGGTGACCATCGTCGGCGTCGTCGGCGACGTGCGCCACCGCGGCCTCGACGTGGACACGCGCCCCGAGATGTTCTTCCCGCACGCGCAGTCGCCCTCGCGGCAGATGTCGCTCGTGGTGCGCTCGGGCGGCGACCCGCTCGCGCTCGTCGGCGCGGTGCGCGAGCGCGTGCGGGCCGTGGACAAGGATCAGCCGGTCGGCAACGTCAAGACGATGGAGGCGTGGGTGGCCGAGTCGGTCGCGTCGCGCCGCTTCGCGGTGCTGCTGCTGGCGGCCTTCGCGCTGGTGGCGGCGGGGCTGGCGGCCGTCGGCATCTACGGCGTCGTCTCCTACGGGGTGGCGCAGCGGACGCACGAGCTGGGCCTGCGCCTCGCGCTCGGCGCGCAGCGCTCCGACGTGCTGCGCCTCGTCATCCGGCAGGGGATGAAGATGACGCTCGTCGGCGCGGC
>DATMVI010000537.1:0-19015 GCA_035563275.1 Pyrinomonadaceae bacterium | reverse complement strand
TGGTGTAGTCCACCTCGCGCGTCTGCTCAAGCGGGGTCTCGGGCGCGAAGCCCATGCGCTTCCACATCGGCTCCGTGCGGTAGTTCAGAGCCTTCTGGCCCGAGTCCTCGGCGTCCTCCTCGCCGGCCACGTTCGGCACCGCCGCCGCGTCGCCCGAGAGGTCGCCGCGCCGGAGGTTCACGTCGTTCTGGAACTGGAGGACGAACTCGCGGAACTTCGTGCCGTCGGCCTTCGTGACCGTGGCCGCGGCGCGCATTCCAGTGTCCTCGACCCACGTCGCGCCCTGCGGCTCGACGATGAGCGAGGCAATCGCGCCCTTGTTCGAGTGCTTGATGGGGTCGGACGAGATCAGGTTGACGGAGCCGAACTCAATCGGCGTCGCCACCTTCGTCGTGCCCTGCATCGAGATGTCGCCCACGTACCACTTGTACTTCACCACCTCGCCGGGGCCGGCCGTCTGGTCGGACGGGATGCCGTTCTCCAGATAGTTGGTGACGTTGAAGCCGACGTTGGCGCCGTTCGAGGTCGCCATGTCGTAGGCGAGGAGCTGCGGGTGCAGCCCGACGCGGTTCGACGGCTTGACCTGGTTGGCGTTGAAGCCTTCGACGATCATCGGCAGCGTGTTCCAGCCGGCGAGGTCGGGCATCTCGACGGGCAGGCGGTTGGTCAGCGTCAGGCTGATGCAGTCGCCGGCGTTGGCGCGCAGCACCAGCGGCTCGACGGGCGTGCCGGGGATGAGCTGGCCGCTCGCGTTCAGGTCGGTGGAGCGGACGTAGAGGATGGCCGTCGGGTCGTGGAGCTGGCCGCCGACCTGCGAGCGCGGGTTGTAGACGAGCGTCCCGCCGGGCAGGGCGTTCTGCGCGGTGACGGCCGTGACGGCGAAAGTCCTCGTCGGCGCGTTCTTCGGGCAGACGCCGTTGAAGTCGCCGACGTTCGAGATGATGGGCCCGTGCCCGTCCGGGTTGTTGGGCAAAGGCTGGAGGTCGTTCTGCTGCCGGTTATAGGCGCGCATGATGCCCCACAGCCCGTTCCACTGGTCGTCCACGGCCACGCCCGGCTGGTAGAGGTAGTCGGCGAAGGGGCCGAGGCCGTTCTTCGGGAGGGTCGGGATGACGAACTCGAAGTGCTCGCTGATGCCCATCATCTGGTTGTTGCGGTAGCCGGAGTTAGGCTCCGACGGCTCGAAGAGCCACTTGATGCCGTGGACGCCGAAGTTGTGCCCCTCTTCGTGCGCGCCGACGAGGATGCGGATCTGCACGCGGTCGTCTTCGTAGGCGCGCAGCAGCGGCGTGAACGGGTCTTTAGCGAAGACGCCGCCCGTCAGCGGCGGGTAGAAGTTGGGCTGCGAGTTCATCGGCGCGAAGGCGCGCGTGATGTCGGAGCGGTAGACGTGCGAGAGGTCGCCGGCGAGGCCGGCGGCCTGCGTCGGGTGCGAGGCGTTCGGGTTGTCGGCGATGCGGTGCGGGATCGGCTCGTTGCGGTAGTTGACGACCATCGTCCCCACGTCGTCGGCCGAGATGGCCTCGGGGCACGGCGGGAAGGGCGCTTCGCCCTCGTGCCCCTCCTCGACGGGGCAGCGCTCGGGCGGCTCAAGCAGGAAGGGCAGGCCCACCTCCTTCTTGCCGGGCGGGTTGATGGCGTTGGGCGGGTCGGGGACGGGGCGGCCTTCGGCGTTGACGCCGCCCCCGGCCTTGTAGGCGTGCTGGAAGTCGGCGAACTCGACGAGGAACTCGCGGAAGCTGTCGGCCGGGTTGGCGGTCAGGATGTCGGCGCGGAAGCTGGTCGGGCCGCCGTCGAAGCGGTTGCCGAAGGTCTGGCCCGACTCGGAGTGGCGCCAAGTGGAGCCGAGCGGCTCGATGACGAGGCCGGCGTAGAGGCCGACCTGCTGGTGGGTCGAGGGGCCGAAGTGGTCGTGCGTGAAGGCGGTGCGCAGCGTCCGGTCGTCGCCGGCGCGGTTGCGCACGTCGTCGGCGAACCAGCGCGAGACGGTCGTCTGCGCGCCGGGCGTGCCGAAGAACGGGTGGTCTTCGGGCTCAAGGGTGAGGCGCGAGCCGCCGTCGAAGGGTAGCAGGCCGCCGCGGGCGTTGATGGCGTCGATGCGCTCGATGACCTCCTCGGGCGAGAGGCTGCCGTCCTCGTAGTTGAAGCCGTTGGCGGCGCCGTCGGAGGCGAGCACGTCGAACTTCACGAGGTGGATGTGCTGGCCCATGATGTCGGTCGGGGTGCGCACCTGAAAGTCGTCCACCTCGTAGACGCGCGGGACGAGGTTGGTGAACTGGAAGGTGACGCAGTCGTTCGTGTTGGCGCGGAAGAAGAGGGGCTCGGGCGGCTTCGTCCCGTTCCTGAAGGCGGCCACGTCGCCCCAGAGGGCCGAGATGCGCTGCTGCGGGAAGTGCCACCCGGCCTTGTTGAAGGTCACGTCGAGCTGGATGTTGGCCGACTTGTAGAGGCGCGGCGAACCGGCGGCGTTGCCGGCGTCGTCGCGGCAGGGGTCGGCGAAGGGCGCGCCGGAGACGGGCGGCCGTCCGTTGGTCATGAAACCGCCGGGCTGGTTCGAGGGCGTGAAGCTCGGGTGCGTGAGCTGCGCGTGGAAGTTCATCGCCGCCTGCTCGGTCGCCGTGCCGGCTTCGGGAATCTCCTTGGCCTCGGCCTCGACGATCGACTTGTCGAAGTCGAGACGGGCCTTCTGCCGGTCGAACTGCGGCAGGTGCTCCTTGTGGTGGACGGCCTCGCCGTCGAGGATGATGTGGCGGGGCAGGCCGCCGTCGTCAACGGTGTCGAGCGGCGGGTTGGGCGGGCGGTGGCCGGCCACGGCCGGGACGAAGAAGGGGTAGCCGGGGTTGCCGGCGCCCGCCACCTGCACCTGACCGTTGACGATGGAGACCTGCGCCTGCGGCATCGGGGCCATCGGGATGGTCGGGAGCGGGACGACGGCCGGGATCGGCGTGCCGGCCAGTATCTCGGCATCGGGCAGGGCGCGCTGGCCCTCGGCGGGGCGGCCTTCGGCGTCGAGCGGCGTGCCCTCCTCGAACACGTCGTGGACGCGCCAGTGCCCCCACATGCCCATGGCGAAGTGCGGGTAGAAGTGGCAGTGGAAGATCGAGTCGCCGGCCGTCTTGGCGCGGTTACCGGCCCCGCCGTGGAGGATTTCGGTGGTGAACGACCAGCCCGGGCCGAAGGCCTGACTGTCGAGCGTCGTCGAGTTGTCGCTGTCGGGCGTGTGGAACCACTGGTGCGCGTGCAGGTGGTGGATGTGGTGCTCCTTCGGCCCGGCGTGCACGACGCGCATCTTGGTGTGGTCGTTGAGGTAGCCGTGGTAGACGTTCGAGGGGTCGTCGGGGAAGAAGGCGCGGGTCGCGCGCGGCGCGTTCGGTATCTTGTTGCCGTTGGCGTCCACCTGCGCGCCGGCCGGGTTGTCGACGATCATCGCCGGGTCGCCGACCGTCCACGAGGAGAGGAAGAACTCCTCGTAGAGACAGTCCACGCAATCGGCCATGGGGCCGACGCCGAGGCGGTTGGCGAGGATCTCGGAGCCGATGCCGCCCGTCCCGTAGTTGATGGCGAAGGCGTCGCGGACGCTGTGCAAAGTGTGCGCGAGGATCGGGTCTTCGAAGAACTGCGGGAAGGCTTGGACGGCCTTGATCTCGTCGTGGTAGACGATGGTGAACTCGCGGAAGGGCTGGTTGCGGTCGGGCTCGGCCGGGTTCGAGCGGTACGTGCCCTCGGGGAAGCGCCCCTTGTTCGGCCCCGTGATGACGGCCGTCAGGTCGCCGTGGATGATCTCGCCGTTGCGCAGGATTTTGAGGATCGGCTGGCCGGCGCGCGGGTGGCCGGCCGGGTAGACGGCGTCGTAGTTGATGATGGGCTGGTTGGCGGGCGTGCGCCCGACGGTCGCCCACTCCATCTCCTGACGCGTCACCTGCGAGCGGTACCACTCGGCCCCCGACACCTCGACGTTGACGGCGCCGAAGAGGCCCATGGCGAGCGAGCCGCCGTCGCCCTCGCCGCCGGTCGTGGCGGCCGTCGAGTAGAAGAGGTGGTTGCCCTCGCGCTCGGCGTAGTAGGTGTAGACGGCCGAGCCGTCGGGCGGGACGAGGCTGTTGGGGTTGTTGCCGACGTTCGAGCCGTCGTCGGTGATGCTGTTGACGAGCTGAAGGCCGACGACGTGGACCGAGGCCGTCCGGGTTTTCGGCTGGTCGTCGTGCGGGCGGTTGGGCGCGAGCAGGTTCTGGAAGTTGATCTGGAGCTTCTGCCCGACGTTCATCCGGAGCGTGAGCGGGCGGGCGCGCTTGCCCGGCCGCAACTGGACGTTGCCGGCCACGAGGCCGAGCGAAGAGTTGATGGGGACGACATCCCGGCGGAGCGCGTAGATCATGCCGGCCGGGTTGACCGCGCCGAGGCGGTTGTAGAAGAAGGGCTGGTCGAAGGCGACCACGTCGGCGACGACGGTCGCGCCGGCCGGGGGGGTCGGGAGCGGCGTCGGCGTCGCGGTAGGCGTCGGCGTCGGGAAGGGCGTCGGGGTCGGCGTGGGCGTCGGCATCGGGCCGCTGAAGACGGGCTGCCACGCGGGGTGGTCGTCGGAGACGAGGTTGTCCGTCAGCTTCACGGCGCCGGTGCCGTCGGGGTTCATGACGTAGATTTCGTTGTCGCGCATGAAGGCGAGCTTCGCGCCGTCGGGCGACCAGACCGGGTCGGAGTCGACGACGGAGTTGTTGGTCAGGCGGGTGACGCCGGTGCCGTCGGCGTTCATCACGTAGATTTCGTTGGGGGTGTCGCGGCTGCTCTCGAAGACGAGCTTCGAGCCGTCGGGCGACCAGTCGGGGTAGATGTTGTAGGGCGGGGTGCCCGTCACGTTGGTCTGGCCGAAGCCGTCGGCGAACATCGTGAAGAGGTCGTGGACGCCCTGATTGTCGCGGTTCGAGGAGAACGCGATGGTCGAGCCGTCGGGCGACCAGTCAGGGTAGAAGTCGTCGGAGGTGTTCTCGGTGAGGCGGACGACGTTCGTGCCGTCGGCGTTCATCACGAAAATCTCGTAGCGGAAGCTGGTGGCCCGCCAGCTCTGGAAGGCGATGCGGGTGCCGTCGGGCGACCACGCGGGCGCGGTGTCCACCTCGTTGTCGGTCGTCAGGCGGGTGACGCCCGTGCCGTCGGCGTTCATCACGTAGACATCCCAGTTGTTGCTCTGCCGGTTGCTGGCGAAGGCGATCTTCGTCCCGTCGGGCGACCACGCGGGGAAGGTGTCTTCGGCGGTCGAGTTGGTGAGGTTGGTCGGCTGGGTGCCGTCCGCGTTCATCACGTAAATCTCGTTGGCCATCTTGCTGCGGCTGCTGCGGAAGACGATCTTCTGCCCGCCGCTCGCCCAGCCCGAGGGCTTGTCGTCGGCCGCGTGGTTCGTCAGGTTGGCTTGGCCTGTGCCGTCGGCGTTGACCACGTAAACGTCGCCGAGCCAGCCGCCGTCGTCCACGTCGAACTGGAGCTTGGCGCTGTCGGGCGACCACGACAGCCACAGAATCCGGTAGGTGCTGACGTTCGAGACTTGGGTCTGCGAGCTGCCGTCCGGGTTCATCGTGAAGACCTGCAACGACCCCGTCCGGTAGCTCAGGAAGGCGATCTTCTGCCCGTTGGGCGCCCAGACCGGGTTCGGGTTCTGGGTGCTGGTGTTGGTGAGCCGCGTCAGGCCGGTGCCGTCGGCGTTGATGCGGTAGATGTCCGAGTAGCCGCCGGCCGTGCGGGTGAAGACGACCTTGGAGCTGTCGGGCGACCAAGAGGGGTTGTTATCCTGATCGCCGCCGTTGTTCGTGAGCGTCGTCTGCCCGGAGCCGTCGGCGTTGACGAGGAACAGGCCGTTGAAGTTGGCCGTCTGGTCGTAGCCCGCGTAGGCGATCTTAGTGCCGTCGGGCGACCAGACCGGGTCGCGCCGGGCCGACCAGTTGGCCGGGGTGGGCGTGAGCTGCGTCTGGCCCGTGCCGTCGGCGTTCATCTTCCAGAGGTGCGTGACGGCGGCCTCGAAGCTGAGGAATCCGATCTTCGAGCTGTCGGGCGACCAGATGAGGCTGTACTCGGAAGCGGTGTTGTTCGTCAGCCGGGTGACGCCCGTGCCGTCCGGGTTCATCACGTAAATCTCGCGGCTGCCGCTGCGGTTGCTGAGAAAGGCGATCTTCTGCCCGTCGGGCGAGGAGACGGGGTAGTCGTCGCCCTGCGCGCTGGAGATTTTGGTGACGCCCGTGCCGTCCGGGTTCATCGTGAAGATGCCGTCGTTGTCGTCGCGCAGGGTCTGGAAGGCGATCTTGCCGTTGGTGACCGTGGGCGGGGCCGCCGCGGTGCGCGAGAGCAGGGGGAGCAGGAAGGCCGGCAGCAGGGAGCAGAGGGCGGCGATCAGGGCGAGACGGACAACGGCCGTCGAGGCGCGACGAGTGGCACGCAACATGGCGGAGGTCTCCTTCGGGGTGTTGAACCCGGGCGACGTTTTCCGCTAAGATGCGTGCTGTCTAGGCGATACATCCCGAGGCGCGAAAGCGACACCGAGGTTGTATTGTTCGATGGAGCCCCGTCGCCACCGGCAAGTGGCGGCGGGGTTCTGTTTTCTGAGGCTTCAAGAAGCTAGGCTAAGGCTTTACCGGGAAGTTGAAGGTAACGGCGTTTCGCGTGTGGCGTGCGGCGCTGCCATAACTCGGACGGTGTCGATCCGAGGTCTCCGGCGGTGTCGGGCTGAAGCAGTCGAGGAGCCCTTACGAGGTTTGGGTCTCCACCCGCCAATTCAAGGTAACGGAGCGTTCAAAGTCGGCCGAAAGGGGGAACGGGGGTGAGCGGAACTTAATTCAACTACAGGGAAATGTCAACGAATATTTTGCCACGCCGGTTATGTTAATCGGGTGTGAAGCTTTAGGTGTTTCATGCGACTCGTCGCCGGCAACGTCGGCGCCGTCGCGCCCCCGCGTCAGGTCGAATCCTCTGGCAGTCGGGCCCTGTCGCGGGACTCGGCCTCGGGCTACTATCCTGCCCCGCAAGGAATAGGTCGGCGGCGGCGTGAGCGCCCGCGACGGAACGAACCCTCCCCCGCCACTTAAATTTGTTGACGAATTTTACAGACTGGGTGTAAATTATCGCCCTCTGTAGCAGGCAGCTCTGTTGGAGCAGCGTCGTCCCGCGCGTTCTAACCTGTTCGGTTTATACCTTTGTCGGCCGACTCAACGGCGCCATTCCTGTTTCACACTTGAGAGTCTAACGCGGGCGGCGCTTACCTGAATCGTCCTCTCGGCCGCACTCGCCGAAGCAACTCCTGAGTAATCTCATCGGCCCGGGTGGCAAGACCCCGGCGGCTCAGAGATTCGCCGGAACCTCTCACCACACCCCGCGCGTCCGCCCGCGCGTGAGACTTCCAAGGCAGTCATGTCCGAACCGGCCCTCATCGTCATCAGCGACCTTCACCTCGGCGGCGGCGACCCGCTCGACGACTGTGACGCCGAACTTGAGTCTCACCTTGTTAATTTCATTCACGAAATCTCCGGCAGATACCCTTCGGTCGAGTTGATCATCAACGGCGACTTTTTAGACTTCGCGCAGGCCCCGCCGTGGCGCGGCGAGAAGCTCGAAGCGGTCGGGCGGGGCGTCCCGCTCTGCTTCACGCAGGCGCAGTCGCTCCGCAAGCTTGAGAACATCTATCAAGCGCACGGGCCTGTCTTCGAGGCCCTCGGCCGACTGCTGGCGGCGCGCGACGAAAACCGGCTGGTCATCATCCCCGGTAACCATGACGCCGACTTCTTCTGGCCGGGGGTGCGCGAAGCGTTCGAGGCGATGGTCTGCGGCGGCGACGGGGGGCGGGCCGGGCGGCTCACCTTCCACCGCGAACAGGTCTACCGGCCGGACAGTTGCCCCGCCGTCTGGATCGAGCACGGCCACCAGCACGACCCGATCAACGCGTTCCGCGTCGGCGCGCAGGACTGCTGGAGCGAGGCGTCGCCGCCGCTGTTTCAGGACGACGGGCAGACGTGGCGGCTCTACGAATGCACGGGCACGCGGTTCCTCATCAAGTTTATGAACCACCTCGACGCGAGGTACCCGTTCGTAGACAACATCAAGCCTTTCAGCCGGTTCCTGACGATCTTCGGGGCCTCCGTCTTCACTTGGCGGTTCGGGCCGCTCCGGGCCGCGGTCGCCGCGTGGGCGATGATGAAGTACCTGCTCGTCACCTTCCGCAAGCACCGGCCCGACCTGCTGAGCGCCGAGGCCAGCGAGGTCGACCTCTCCGGCCGCAGCGCCTCCGACATGCTCTCGGAACTCGTCGGCGACATGGGCCCCGCCGAGCAAGAGGACTTTCGCCGGAAGCTGCGAGAGCGCGGACTCGTCGTCGGGGGCTCGCTCGCCCTCTACGTCTCCGACGAGGAGCAGGCCGAAGCCCTCCTGCTGTTCCTCGCCGAGCACCTCGACCTGCTCGATTCGTTCGAGGCCGCGGACTCGGACTCCTACCTGAGCGTCGGCGGCGACGGCCGCTACCTCGCCCTCTACGAAGGCTACGACTTCGACGAGACGGAGGCGCTGAAGGGGGCCGCGCGCGAGATTTTAAAAGACGGGCGGGCGCGCGCGGTCGTCATGGGCCACACCCACGAGCGCGTCGACCCGAGCGCCGGCCTGCCCTACGTCAACGCCGGCTCGTGGACGAGGTACTACGTTTTCGGCGACGACGAGAAGGTTGACGCCAGACGCCTGCTGCGCACCCGCTCCTACGAAGACTTCCCCTACCAGCTCAACTACGTCGAGATCGTTCCCGCGCGCGCGGAACCCTTACGGCTCATCACCCACCGGGAGAGAACCTCATGAAGATCGGCCCACCGCCCCAAGTTATCGTCGTCAAAATAGCCGCGGACGGCGAGAGCAATTTAAAGATCGTCTGGCCGAACCCCTTCGGCGACGGCAAGGATTACGTCTACTGCGTCCAGATCGACCCCCTTCTCGAACACGCCCACACGATTCGTAAACTGCTCGAAAAGCTGGTGAAGAGCGAGACCGAGCAGGGCGGCGCCGTGACCGCGCGGATGCTCTTCGACCTCGCGCAGGCGGGCTACGAACTATACCTCGGTCTGTTCGGCGCGACTTCCGACATCGGGGTGGCCGACGAGGTGCGGGAGAGGCTCAGGGCGGCCACCGCAGAGCTGGCCGCCCGCGGCCGGCGCTACCTGATCATGTTCAAGGTCGAAGACACGCTCCACATCCCGTGGGGGCTGATCTACGACTCGAAGCCGGAGCGGGTCGCGGGCGCGCCGACGCCGGCCGACTACCCCGATTTCTGGTGCATCAAGTACGACGCGTCCGCGCTCAACAAAAAGATCACCCTGCCGGCGCTACAGGCCATCCCCGACGACTACTTCCGTATCCTTTCGGTCGTCAACCGGTCGGCCCTGATGAAAGCCGCCAGGCTGCTCCCCAAAGAGGAGAGGCTGAGCCTGTGGGACACGGTGCGCTGGATCACGACCGCGTTCGAGTTCAGGGAGCCGATCTTCCACAAGGAGCGCCTGTTCGAGCTCTGGCGCAGCAACCGCGACAAGGTGAACTTCCTCTGCTTCTACGGCCACGCCAACGAGACGATGCTGTCCCTCGGGCCGGGGCCGGAGCAGAACCTCCCGCTCAACGACTTCTTCACGAAGCTGATGCGTTCGGAGGCGACGCCCGAAAAGCCGGGCTGCGTCGTCTTCCTCAACGGCTGCCTGACGGCGGTCGGGCGGAACAACAAGGGCTTTTTGCAGGCCACCGGGCGCGAAGGGTTCTGCGGCTTCATCGGCACCGAGACGAAGGTGCCCGACCTCTTCGCGCTGCGCTTCGGGATCGAATTCGTCACCACCTTTCTCAACAAAGAGCAGAGGGTTTACGAGATCATGCGCGCCCTGCGGGAGAAATACTGGCCCCTCGGCCTCAGCTACAGCACCTGCTGCTACCCGCTCAAGTACATCGAAAACTCCGCCGCCCGGCGGGCCGCCGTGAGCGGCGGCTACGCGCCCGCGCCGCCGAGCCTTCCCCGCCCCGGCGGGCCCACCGCCAGCACCTAAAAGGAAATGAACAACCCCGAAGAATCGCACCCCGAGCCGCCGCCGAAGTGGCCGCCCACGCCTTACAAGGGGCTGAACTATTACGGGCAGGAGGACGCCCCGCTGTTCGTCGGCAGGGACGCCGAGATACGCGAATGCGCCAACCGCCTCGGGCAGTTCTCGACGCGCATCCTCGTGCTTCAGGGGCCGACCGGCTGCGGCAAGTCCTCTTTCCTACAGGCCGGGCTGATCCCGTACCTCGAAGACGAAACCATCGGGTTCCAGTTCACGCGCGCGCGCGGCGGCGGCGAGTGGCGCAGGGCCGTCTTCGTGCGCGCGACCGACCGCCCGCTGCTCAAACTCGCCGAAGCCGTCTACGAGTTGATACGCGGCGAGGCGAGCCTCGCGTCGCTCGCCGCGGGCGGCGCGCGCCGGCCGGGCGAGGCGGCGGGGGCCGGCCCTTCGCCCGTCGAGCTGCTCGGCGCAGACCCCGTCCTCATGGTCCGCACCCTCATGGGCGTCGCCCGGCGGCTGCCGAAGACGCTGGTGCTGATCATCGATCAGGCCGAGGAGGTGATGACGCTGGACGCGACCGCCGACGGCGACCACGCGCGCACGCAGTTCTTCAAGTTCCTGCAACTGTTCAGCCGCGTCAGGTGCGACCTGAAGCTCATCATCACGCTGCGGACCGACTTCTACGGCCGCTTCGAGAACCACCTCCAGAAGGAGGCGGGGTGGGTGGACGCGGAGGAGCCTCTGGGGCAAGACCTCGTCGCCAGTGTCGCCGGTAAGGAGCCCGCGCCGGCCGACCGGCGGGGCATCCGGAGCTACTTCCTCGAAGACCTGCCGCGCGAGCAGCTCATCAAGGTCATCAAGCTGCCGACCTCGCGCGAGCCGCTCGGCCGCTACGGCGTGCCCTACCGCCACTACCGATTCTCCTACGCCGCCGGGCTGCCCGAGAAAATCATCCTCGACATCGAGCACGCCATCCACGCGGGGCGGCTCGCCGGCGGCACGCTGCCGGTCTTGCAGATCGTGTGCGACAGGCTCTACAACACGACCAAGGCGCAGACCAAGCCGGGCGAGTTCTGGGAGATTACCGACGCCCACTACCAACGGCTGCGCAGCGTCGAGGACCAGTTGAGCGCCTACCTGATTCAGGTTCTCGACGGCCTCTGCCGCAGGTACTACCGGGGACACCTCGAGGTCTCGAAGGTTGACGATCTGGAAGTCCACGCCGAGGTGAGCCGGTGGCTGAAGGCCCTCTCCCGCCTCATTCAGGTGCACCCCGACAACACGGTCACCAAGCAGTTCTGCCGCGATCACGAGTTGGAGCAGCGGGCCGACGAGCTGGGCTGCAAGGTCAACTTCAAGTGGCTCATCGAGGAGCTCGAAAGGGGGAGCATCCGGGTGCTGTCGAGCGCGAGCATACTCCCGCCCGGCGAGCGGCGGCGGGTCATCTGCTACAGCCTCGGGCACGACTCGATCGCGCTGGCCCTCCAGCGCTGGCTGTCGTCCGCCGGCGAAGACCCCGTCGAGGAGGCCCCGCTTGAGGGCGGGCGCGACGTGCTGCTTGAGAGCATCCTCGTCGAGGCGCGGCGTCTGGGCCAGATCAAAAACAAAGACCGCCGCCTCTGGGCGCAGGCCGTCTCGAGCGTGGCGCGCCTCTACGCCGCGAGGTTTCAGGTCACGGCCGAGAGGATTAAGGAGCTGGCGGACAAGATTCACCAGAACTCCTCTTTCCGCCCCAGCGACGACGAGCTACAGGTGCTCGCCACCCAGCCCGAGTCTTACTACCCGCAGGCGCTCCAGCGCGGGAGGGGGGGGGCCGTGCTGCGCCTGCCCGTCTTCGACAACGCCTCCAGCAGCATCGAGGAAGAGGGCGGCGAGGCGGGCATCCTCGCCAAGTCGATGAAGGCCAAAGCCATGTCCGCCAAAGCCTGAGGGACGGGGCGCGAGCGCTAGGAGTAAGAGCATGGATCACGAAAAGAACCTGAGCGCGCGGCATCTGATCGAGCGGTGCGGCGGCTACGGCCGCGCCGTGGACGCCGCGGCGACCTTCGGGCGCATCGCGTGGGAGCTGGCCTTCAGCGCCGACCAGCTCTCGGCGAACAAGCCCTTCCGCGAGGTCGACCGCGAGCAGCTCTTCCGCAGGATGCAGGAGAGCTGCAACGGCCGCCAGCCGGATGGGGCCCGCCTCATCACCGAGTTCATCCTCGACAAACTCAAGGCCGCGCGCCCCGCCGTCTGCCGGCTGGCCGAAGACGGCGGCCTGCTGCTCGGCGTCTCGGCCCTCCAGCCGATGGAACTGGCGCGCGAGCTGCTGCTCCACGCCGAGCCCGAGCACGAGCTCAGGTACTTCCTCATGCGCAACATCCGCAGGCACTACGGCTGCGTCCTCTCCGCCCAGACCGCGCACATCCTGCGGCTCCTCGCCAACACCCTCAACGCCATGCGCGCCGCGCACGGCGAGGACGACAACAAGTCCGACATCAGGGAGAAGCCGCACCCCCGCTGGTCGTACTCGAAGGAGCTGTGGCCGAGGCTCCACGACGCGATCACGAGCGACGCGATCTTCAGGAGCGCGGCCCCCGAGACCCTCCCCTGCAACGGCGACCCCGGCAGAATCATCCAGCTCTTCATCGAGTGCTGCCGGGCGGTCGGCTACCTGCGGGCGCACGACTACAGCCAGAGCATCAGGATGCGCACGGCCAGCATCGACTTCGAGTACCTGCTCTCGAACCTGTTCGGCGTGCCGTCCATGATCAGCGGCTTCAACGAGCTGTTCGGCGGCGGCGGCATGATGCTGACCGAGTCGCCGAGCGAGGCCGCCGGCGCCGGCCCGCGCATCGACGGCCGCACCGTGCTCGTGATCGGGCGGTTCGGCACGGGCAAGTCTCTGATGGCGATGCAGGTGGCCGTCGACGTGGCGCGCAAAGGCGGCGTCAGCTGGATCATGTCGCTGGAGCAGACGGCCGACGAATACCTCTACACGCTGGAGTCGATGAACGCGTTCCCGAACGACGGCACGGTGACCGTCGCCACCGACGCCACCTCCCTCAACGCCGCCCTCAAGAGCAAGTCCGACAACGGGCTGATCATCATCCTCAAGAGCGTCAAGGACTCGTACGAAGATTTCCTCAAGGAGATGATCGACAACAACCAGCTGATGCAGCGGTACCACCTCCGCCTCATCGTCGTCGACCCGGTCAACAGCATCTCCAAGAAGGAATGCAGCGACGTGACGGAGCTGCGCGCCCTCACGCTCGACGCGATAAACGAGGTGGGGCGCACGGGGACGAACGTGCTGCTCGTCGCCGAGGACGAGACCGGCCCGCGGCGCGAGCTGAGCTTCGAGGAGAAGATAGCCGACACGGTGATCCGCCTCTCCATCGACCACCGCCACCACTACGCCCAGCGCTACTTCGAGGTCACGAAGTCGCGGCTCCAGCGCGAGCAGCGGGGCGAGCACCCCTTCTCCATCGTGCCGGGGGCGGGCGTGACGATCTACCCCTCGACGGCGGCGGTGCGGGCCCGCATCAGGTCGCGCGGGCTCAGGCCGACGCGGATGCCGGTGAAATTCGGCCACGAAGACCTCGACTACATCTTGGGCGAGGAGGCCCTGCTCGGCGGCGACGTGGTCGTCTTCTCCGGGCCGGAGGGCGCCCTGAAGCGGGAGATGGGGCTCCTGTTCCTGCTCGAAGCCGACATCCCGCGCGGCGACCCGACGATGCAGCTGCGCCCCCTGTCGCTGCTCGTCGCGGCGCGCGCCGAGGAGTTCTCCTACCGGCACATCCTCGAGAGCGCGTTCATCCGCCACCACGCCAAGGGCGACTCCCCGCCCGACGGGAGCGGCATCCGCATCTGCCCGCTCCCGTCCGGCTACGTCAACTCGGGCTACATCTTCCAGCGCCTGAACTACGAGTTCAGCCGGGCGCGGGCCGAGGGCTACTGGATCGACCGCGTGATGGTCGACAGCGTTAACCACTGGGAGATCAGCTGCCCGTTCGTCAGGGAGGACGAGACCTTCGGCGACACGCTCATAGACTACCTGCGCCGCCACGGCACGACGAGCCTCCTGATCTGCGGCGACTCGTCGAAGTACAACAACTCGGTCGTGCAGAAGTCCATCATCAGCAACGCCGACTGCCTCATCCAGTTCAACCGCTTCGAGATCCGCGGCAAGCATCAGGTGACGTTCCGCGTGCTGAGGACGCGCGGCATGACCCACCGGCGCGACCTCTTCGACATCAACCTCGTCCGCCGGGCCTCGGAGATATCGATCACGCCGTCGCTCATGCGCCTCGCGCCCAACGGCGAGATCAAGCCGGTCAAGGTGAGCCTCTTCCTCCACTCGGAGACGAACGCGCAGAAGCAGGTTTACAACGAGCTGATCGTCGAGCGGATCAGGGGGATGCTCTCGCCCGACGCGGAAATCAGGACGCAGGACCGGGCCTTCATCAGCAGCAAGGCCAACCTGAGTTACGCCTCCACGGTCGACGAGTTGCAGATTTATCACCTCGACGAGTTCCAGCTCCCCGACCCGTCCGAGAGCGGCAGCAAAGACTTCCCCCTGCACATCTTCCCGGCCTCGAAGTGGCCGAAGGAGTGGGACAGTAATTTCATCCCGCGGCTCATCAACAGGGTCAAGACGCGGGACGGCAGCTTCTACGGCGTGCCCTACTACACCAACATCAGCCTGCTCGCCTACGAGGCGGACCGGCTCAAAAAGGCCGGCGGCCTGAAGGTCTTAGGCTCGTGGGAGCTCTTGGCCAAGGCGTGCCAAAGGTGGGAGGGCCGTCACCCCGACCCGTCGGAACTCTTCTTCGATTTCCCTAAGGTGACGGCGGAGAATTACAACTGCCTGTTCTGGGAAATCCTGCTCTCGCTGAGCTCGCCGCCGAGTGAGCCCGAGAGGCTCGGCACGTGCCACCTCCGCGAGTGGATTAAGGGCGAGGCGGCCGTCAAGGCGTGCGGCATCTACAGGACGCTCTGCCGGAGGGCCTACTTCTCCGACGTGAAACATTCGGAGGTCAGCTACCACCAGATCACGACCCTGAAGGAGCCCATCGACGTTAGCCTGAAGGCCGTCGTGTGGAGGCACTGGTACAGCACCCTGAACCAGATGATGTCCCGGCCCGACGGGGGGGAGCCGCGGAACATTAAAGTCACGCACCTGCCCGGCATGACGGCGGTGGCGGGCGAGTGGTTCTGCGCCGTGCCCGTCCACTCGGCCGCGCCGGAGATCGGGCTGGAGATCATCAAGCTGCTCGTCAGCGCCGAGGACGACCTTGAGCGGCAGCAGATAGGCGTCGGGCTGCCGTCGCGCGCCGGCTTCTACGGAGACGGCTCGTCCCCGGAGACTTTAGAGAGCCCCATCTCGCCTTACTTCTCCGTCAAAGCGAACGTGCTGAGAAAGCTCGTCACGTACCCTTTCCGGCGTTCCAACTTCGGGTGCTACACGGACGTTTTCCAGACGCTGTCTCACTACCTGAGGAAGATCATCGAAATCCCTGACGGCCCGGAATCAACTGTCGACGAGCAGATCAGGGATTACCTGTTGTCCTTCTGGACGACCATGGGGTCGTTCCGCACCGAGTGGGTGTGCACCAAGTGCTGCCTTCCCAAATCCTCCAAGAACAAACGGCACGGCCAGCGCGAGCGCTGAGTAAGCCGGAGGCGACCGCGTCTTCACGACCTGCCCGGCCCCGCCGCCGCCCGGCTCCAGAGACAGGGCGAGCGTGCGGCACAGGCGGGAAGCGGCACTCGGCGCGCAAGGCCGGGCACGTTGAGACACTCGCGCGCCCTGTCTCTGCCATCCGCGCCGGAACCGGGCGGGGTTAAGGATGGGGAAGCGATTCCTGCGACACTGACGCGGCGCGAGCCCGTTTGATACGCCTGCCGAGTACGTCGAAGCGACGGTCATCAGCCCCCCAGTGCTTGCGGCCCAACTCCCCCGCCTGCGCGAAGAGCGCCTCGGCCTCCGCGCCCTTGCCGAGGGCGCGCTTGACCTCCGCCAGATAGAATACCGCCCAGATGTGGTTGTAGCCGCCTTCGTGCGCCCGCCGGAATCTTACGACGAGTTCCTCCCTGATGCTTTCCTCCCGCGCCAAATCGCCGCGCGCGCGCGCGAGTTGGGCCAGACTGCCGTCGGCCGTAAGGGTGAAGACGTGGCCCTCGCCGTGCTGGCGGGTGAATAAAGCCTTCGCTTCGAGAATCAGACTTTCGGCCTCGGCCAGACGGCTCTCGTCCCTGCCCCCGCGCCCGGCCGACATGTTCCAGTTGGCCAGAGATTGCAGCATGTGGGGCAGGTTGACGTTTTCGGGGTCTGTCCGGCGCATCATCCGGATGGCTTGCCGCAGGAGCGGCTCGACCTCTCCGATGTCGGAGCCCAGAGCGTTATCCATCACCGTGCAGAGGTAGTAAATCCCCCGCGCCACTTTCGGGTGTTCTTCGCCGTGGACTTGGCGGTACAGGTCGAGAGACTGTCGGAAGTGTCGCAGGGCGGTCTCGTACTCGCCGCGCGTCCGGTGAACTTCGCCGATGGTGTAGTGGAGGTCGGCGCGCAACTCAGGCGCGTCCGCCAGCTCCGTCTCCATGCGCGCGACGGCGTCGTTGAGCGCCTCGCGCACGGTGACATCTTTGCCGCCTCCCGTGCCCGAGCGGGTCCAGTGCGGGTTGGCGTAGTTGAGAAAGCTCTGCATGAAGCGGCTCGTCCGCTCGGCCTTCTCTTTCTCCCTTTTGGCGCGCTCGGCTTCGAGCTCCGCCCGACGCCGCGCCGCGGCCGCGATCCGCGCCTGCTCCCTCGCGGCGCGCGCCTGCGAGACGGCGGCGGCGACGCCGGCGAACAGGCTCAGTAAGATTAAGGCCGCCGCGAGGACGGCGGCTTTGTTCCGCCCGTAGAATTTGCGCGCGCGGTACGCGAGAGTCGCGGGGCGCGCGAGCACCGGCCGGCCGTCGATGAACCGCCAGATGTCGGCGGAGAACTGCTCGACGGTCTGGTAGCGCCCCCGCGGCTCTTTGCGCAGCGACTTGAGGACGATGTTGTCGAGGTCGCCTCTCAACAGCGCGGGCGAGACGTGCGTCCGGGCCGTCTCGCTCGGCGCCGCCGGCTCGGCGCCCGCGATCTCCCGCAGGAGCGCCCCGTTCGTCAGGTCGGCGAAGTCGTAAGGGTAGTTGCCGGTGAGGATTTTAAACAAGACTACGCCGAGGCTGTAGATGTCGGTCGCGGTCGTGACGGGCTCGCCCCTGATCTGTTCGGGGCTGGCGTATTGCGGCGTCAGCGCCCCCGCCTGTGTGACGCCGGCGGATTCCTGCGCGCCCGGGTCGAGCAGCTTCGAGATGCCGAAGTCGAGCAGCTTCGGGTCGCCGTCAGGGTTGACGAGGATGTTCGACGGCTTCAGGTCGCGGTGGACGATCAGGTTGCGGTGCGCGAAGGCGACGGCGTCGCACACCTTGTTGAAGAGTTTCAGCCTTGCGTTCAGGGTGAGCGCGCGGCTCCGGCAGTACTCGTCAATCGGCAGGCCCCGGACGTACTCCATGACGAGGTAAGGGATGCCGTCGTCGGTCGTCCCGGCGTCGAGCAGCGCGGCGATGTGGGGGTGCGCGAGCGCCGCCAGAATCTCCTTCTCGCGGTCGAAGGCGCGCCGAAGTTTCTCGGTGTTGAGTTCGCGTTTGAGCATCTTGACGGCCACGCGCTGCTCAAACTTCCCGTCGGCGCGCCGCGCCAGATAGACCGCGCCCATCCCGCCGCAGCCGAGTTCCAGCTCGATCTCATAATTGCCGACCCGCTGACCCGCGAGCGCGTCGCGCGGGGGCCCCTGCCCGCCGAGGAGGTCTTTGGAGAACTCGCCGGCCGGGAGCGACATGAAGTCTTCCGCCTCGGCCTCCAGCGCGAGGAGGGATTCGACCTCCGCGCGGGCCTCGGGCGTGAGGCCCGCCCCCCCGAGGTAAGAGGCGCGCTCGCGCGGGTCGAGCCGGAGGGCCTCCAGCAGAACGGCCTTGATTTCTTTCCAGTCGTCGGTTCCCATTTTCTATCGCTCACCAACCCCCCGTCTGACATGCGGGAACGCCGGGCGAAGTCGGACAAAAATGGCGCCGGCCGCGCCCGACTATTTCGGGTTCAGCTCGCGGTAGAGCCAGAGCCGGGCCGCGTCCCACTCGCGCCTGACCGTGCGCTCCGAGACGCCCAGACTTTCGGCGACCTCCCGGTTGCTCATCCCGCCGAAGAACCGCATCTCGACGATCTGCGCCTGCCTTGCGTCGATCCCTTCCAGCCGCGCCAGCGCCTCGTCCAGAAACAGGATCGACCCGGCCCGCTCCTCTACGGGAATCTGCACGTCGTCTATGGAGAAGTGAACAGGGCGGCGGCCGCGCTTCTCGGTGGCGTGCAGCCGCGCGTGGTCAACCAGCACGTGTCGCATCAGGCGCGAGGCGATGCCGTAGAAGTGGTGGCGGCTCTGCCAGTCGATGCCCGTCTGCTCGCTCAGCCTGAGGAATGCCTCGTGAACCAGCGCCGTGGGCTGCAAAGTGTGGCCGGGGCTCTCCGAGGACATGAGGTGGCGGGCCTGTCTCCTCAGCTCGTCATAGACGAAAGGTATCAGGCGCTCCCTCGCGCCCTCATCGCCGTTACTCCAGTCGCGAAGAATCTTCGTGATTTCCGATGCTGATTTCTCACTCATAAATACTTTTCGGGCGGGGTCTGCTCCGGCGAAGCCTCCCCCCGGCGAAAAATTAGCCGGGAAAAATTTGGCCGCCTTCCCCGAAGTCTCACGCATGTACGGTCAGCGTCCAGAAATCGTTGGCGACCCCGGAACCTGCTTCTCCGCTTCCGGCGCCACCCCGACATTTTTCTCGAATCGCCCTCGGGAGAAAAAAGCCGCCTGACAAACGCCGCGAAATCAGTCCCATCTCGCGCCTGTTTCTGACCCGACCGCTTCCCGTCATGTCCACTGCTTCGGCGCCTGCCGGCGTGCGCCCCAACGCGGCACCACCGT
>DATMVI010000536.1:0-7307 GCA_035563275.1 Pyrinomonadaceae bacterium | reverse complement strand
GCTGCAATCGCTCATCGACCGCCTGCGCGCCGAGTTCAAGCGCTCGTCGAGCCTGCCGAAGGTCGACCGCCCGCTCAAGGTCGTCCTCGCGGGCGGCACCGCCCGCCCCGCCGGCTTCCTCCAGAAGTTCGAACAGATGCTCCACGCCGACGGCGACTTCCCCGTCGAACTCGCCGAGGTGCGGATGGCAAAAGACCCGCTGACCACGACCGCCAACGGCTGCTACATCGCCGCCATGTCGGAAACGAAGTAGTCCCCCGACGACGGCCCCGCCTGAACAAAGAGACGCGGACGGAATCCCCTTCCGTCCGCGTCTCTTTTTTTAGTCGTCAGTTGTCAGCCGTCAGCCGTCAGTTTTTCGTCTTTAACTGACGGCTGACGGCTAATCTTTCTCTTCTTCGCCGTAGAACTCAAGAAGCATCGAGACCATCTCGCGCTGCGTCTCGGTCAGCTCGAAGGTGAGGCCGAAGCCGATCTTGGGCAGGTGGTAGGCGACGCGGCCGCGCAGCATCAGCCAGCGCTCGCTGGGGAGCCAGCATTTGACGAACAACTCTTGGCCGTCGGCGGCGACCGCCTTCGACTTGATGAAGCAGCCGTCGGCGCTGAGGCTGGTGATGCGGCCGTTGCGCGGGCAGTTCTCGGCCGGCCCCCAGTAGCAGTGCATCGGCGGGCGCAGCCTGCGGGCGCGACGCCCCTGCTGCATCTCGCCGCTGACGTTCCCGGCCGGAGCCGCCATCGTCCGAACCTCCTCGTCCGTCATGCGACCAGAACCCTCTTGCCGGTCGGCGTCGCGCTCACCTGCGTGTGCTGGGAGACGAGCGAGGCGTAAGTCTCCGCGATGATCTTCTCGGCGCCCACGTGGTCAACGGGCTTCGAGAAGAAGTAGCCCTGCCCGTTCTCGCACCCGAGCTTTTGCAGCAGCACCAGCTGCTCGTTGGTCTCGACGCCCTCCGCCACCACGTCCATGCCGAGGTTCTGCGCGAGGACGACGATGGTGCGGACGATCTCCATGTTCTCGCTGTTCTCGGTCATGCGGGTGACGAAGGAGCGGTCAATCTTGAGGGTGTCGATGGGGAAGCGGTGGAGGTAGGAGAGGCTGGAGTAGCCGGTGCCGAAGTCGTCGATGGCGAGCTGCACGCCCAGCTCGCGCATCTGCTTGAGCATCTCGGTGGCCGTCTCGATGTTCTCCATGACGACCGACTCGGTGATCTCCAGCTTCACGCTCTGCGGGCGGATGCCGGTCTCGCGCAGCGTGTTGGCGATCTCGCTGATGAGCATGTTCTGGCTGAACTGCTTGCTCGACAGGTTGACGCTCATGAACAGCGGGTGGTTGAGCGGGAAAATCTTCTGCCAGCGGTGCATCTGCCGGCACGCCTCGCGCAGCACGAACTCGCCGATCTGCGCGATCATGCCCGTCTCCTCGGCGACCGGGATGAAGTCCATCGGCGAGATGAAGCCGCGCTCCGGGTGCTGCCACCTGACCAGCGCCTCGAAGCCGCGCAGCTGGAAGTTCTCCAGCGCGACGATGGGCTGGTAGTGGATGAGGAACTCCTGCCGCTCGACGGCGCGGCGCAGGTCGGTCTCCATCTGGAGCAGGTTGATGGCGCGCGCGTGCATCGCCTTGTCGAAGACCTCGTAGCGCGCCTTGCCCAGAGACTTGGCGCGGTACATCGCCGTGTCGGCGTCGCGCAGGATGTCCTCGGCCCGCTCGTAGCCCGTGGTCGAGGGCGCGATGCCCATGCTGACGGTGGTGAAGACCTCGCGCCCGCTCAGGTTGAAGGGGGTGGACAACTCCTTCTGCACGCGCTCGGCGACCTGCACGGCCTCCTTCTCCTCCGTGATGTCTTCGATGAGGATGGTGAACTCGTCGCCGCCGAGGCGGGCCACGGTGTCGCCCGGCCGCAGGTTGACCTTGAGGCGGTCGGCGATGCCGACGAGGAGCTGGTCGCCGATGGTGTGGCCGAGCGAGTCGTTGATGATCTTGAAGCGGTCGAGGTCGAGGTAGAGGACGGCGAACAGACGCTTGTCGTTGCGCCGCGAGCGGGCGATGGCCATCTTCAGGTGATCCATGAAGAGGGCGCGGTTGGGCAGGCCCGTCAGCGCGTCGTGGAAGGCGTCGTGGTGCAACTGCTGCTCGGCCAGCTTGCGGTCGGTGATGTCCTGCACCTGAAAGATGAGGTGGACGCTCTTCGAGTACTGGTCGCGGACGGTCGAGACGCTCCAGTGAACCCAGACCTCGTGCCCCGACCTGTGGACGTAGCGCTTCTCCATCTGCGAGGCGTGAACCTTGCCCTTGAGGAGCTGGCTGATGTTCGTCAGCGCCGCCGGCAGGTCGTCCGGGTGCGTGACCGAGAGGAAGTCGGTCAGCAGCAGCTCCTGCTCGCTGTAGCCGAGGATTTGGCAGAGGCTGCGGTTGACTTGCAGCCAGCGCCCCTCGGTCGAGACGAGCGCCATGCCGATGGCCGCGTAGTCGAAGGCCGAGCGGAAGCGGTCGGAGGCGTCGGCGGCCCGCTCGCCCCGCTCGGGCGCGGGCTGCGCCGCGGGCTTGCGTTCGAGCCGCGCGCGCACGGCGAAGGCGAGCAGCGCCGTCAGAGACCCGGCCGAGAGCGCGGCGCTCAGGTGCGCGTAGTGGACGGCCGCCGCGAAGACGAGCGCCGCGGCCGTGGCCGCCGCCGCGCCCGCCGACTTCCAGAAGAAGGCGCTCGCCCAGTCGCGCCACACCGACCGCTCGATGCGGTACGAGCCGCCGAAGGCGACGACCGAGGCGGTCAGCCCGGCCTGCACCAGCGCGACGACGCCGACGGCGTAGAGGGCCGGGGCCGAGAAGAGGCTCAGGGAGATTTCGGGGATGGGGCCGACCAGCAGCCGCAGCGCCCAGACGACGAGGAAGGCGGAGAAGGCCGCGACCCCCGCGCGGAAGGCGACGGCCCACGCGCCCCGCCCCTCGTTCAGAGACGTGCAGAGCGCGACCGTCGCCGAGAGGAAGACGGCGGCCTCGCCGTCGAAGACGAACATCGACAGCAGCGCGAAGGACTGCGCGAAGGGGAAGTGCCAGCCGCCGCGCTCGGCCGGGGCATCGAAGCGCGAAGAGACCTGCACGGCGAGGAGGGCGACGAGGAAGAGCGGGAAGCTGAATTGGGCGAGGGGCAGTCGGAAGAGCATGAGGAGCACCGCGGCCGCGCCGAGTGCGGTGAAGCCCTGCACGAACTGCCGTGGGAAACGCTGACCTTCGGCGATCTCCATAATCATGGTCGGTATGGCCTGTCGGATGTCTTCTGGCCCGCGCAGGCCGCCGGGGCGGCCGCGCACTTCCAGCTCACAAATACAACTCCGGTGCCAGAGGCGCGCCGCCGGGGGCGCTCGTTTTCCGGGCGGAGAACCGGGCCTGCCGGCGCGCGCGGTGGGTCGGGCGCGGCCGTTCGGTCACGGTGAAGGGAATCGTGTCAGGCAATCTGACGGGTGAAAGAGCGGTGGCGTCGCCGGGTAAAAGGCTTTGAGGAGGAGGCAAGCGGGCGGGGCGCCGTCGCGTCAGTGGCCCGGCGCGGGCGTCCGCGGGAGAGGCGGCGCGCGTTCGGCGCGATTCATCCTAGCACAGTCGCGCGGCTTGTAAACGGAAAAAATCCCGCCAAAAAACGCGATTTTTCTGGAAGTGGGCGGGAGCAGTTCCAGAAAAAAGGAGACCGGAGTCGGTAGCCGGTAGACGGCAGAAAGACCGGCGCGGCCGGCGTGCGCGCGGACATTCGCGGTCGGCGGTCGGGTGGCCGGAAACTTGATTTCGACACGGAGGGCACGAAGGCTTCACGGAGGGCACCGAGAAAGGCAACCGTCTTCCCTGTGAACACTGTGAGACCTCCGTGCCCTGCGTGTCGAGGTGAGCGACCTCAATAACCCCGCGGCCCGCGGCCGTGTTTGTTAGCGTACGCCGGGGCGCTTGATAAGGGCGGGCGTCTCGGCTAATTTTGTTGCCCGCGGGCGGGCGCGGTTCATCGCGCCGCGTCGCGGAACGGTTCCGGGCCTTTTTTTCGCGTATGTCTCCGGTGGCCTTAATTCCCCGGCCAGCCCGTAAGAGAGCCTCTTCTCGACGAAAGGACGCGTTCATGCTGCTTAAGCCGTCTCGACTGCTGACCCTCCCCCTGCTCTTTCTGCTCTTCGCGCTGCCGGCCGCGGCGCAGAAGGCGCAAAAGCCCTGCTTCACCGCCGAGGCGCGGGCGCTCGCCGAGCGGGCGGCGAAGGTCTGGCAGGAGCCCGACCCCGGCTACGACCCCGTCCTCGGCTACAACCCCGCGAACGGCCCGCGCCACGGCGCGCCGCAGGTTGACGAAAACGGGCTCGCGCTGCCGTTCAAGTGCGTCGCCAACAAAGACCCGAGCAAGGGCGAGGGCACGACGCCGAAGTTCCACTGTTCCGTCCCCGGCGTCGTCGAGGAGGACGGCGACCTGCTCCGCTACAAGGTGAAGCCGCACTTCAAGGGGCAGTCGAGGGAGAAGCGCAACGGCGAGATTTACGGCGAGTTCTTCTCCTCGCGCTTCTCGAAGGCGCTCGGCTTCTTCGCCGACGACGCGTGGGTCGCCGACGTGACCTGCCCGGACTGCCAGAAGAGTTTGACGAGCGGCTTTCAGGGCGCGAGCTGGACTCCCTTCCAGCCGGCCGCCGGCGTCGAGCTGCGCCTCGGCAAGGGGCTCGATGTCGGCTGCGACAACAAGGACGCGGCCGGCCTCGCCGACGCGCTCGCGGGCCTGATGCGGGGCGGGGTCAACCGCGCCGAGATCGACGCCTTCAAGCTCTGGCTCGCCTTCATCGACCACGGCGACACGAAGACCGACAACCAGAAGTTCGCCTGCCTCAAGTGGACGAAGAACGCCGACAACACCCTGACCTGCGAGCCGGGGCAGGCCGTCTACTACGTCAGCGACATGGGCTCGACGTGGGGCTTTTCGAGTTCGAGCGAGAGCAAGGCGCGGCTCGAACGCTGGAAGGGCAAAGACCCGATTAAGGTGAGCGGCGGGCGTTGCGCGACGACCGCCAAGAGCGTCGGCGACGCCGGCGTCGGCGAGGCCGGCCGCCAGCTCTTGGCCGCCGGGCTCCAGCGCCTCCTCGAAGCCGAGAAGAGCAACGGCCTCATCACCCGCGTCTTTCGCGCCTCGCGCAACCACGAGCGCGACGAATCGCCCGAAGCGTGGGCCGCCGAATTCCAGCGCAAGGCCCGCACCATCATCGACGCCCGCTGCTCGAACTGAAGCGCAGGCAAGCTCCGACACGAGAAGACCCCGCGCGCCTCATCCGGCACGCGGGGTCTTCGAGTCTTCTACGTCGCGCCCGACGCTCTCCGCACCGCCGGCACAAACTGAAAGCGGCAAGCCTCTCGACTCGCCGCCCCCGCCGGCCCTACCCTGAACCGAATGGGTCGTGTAGGACTCGAACCTACGACTCTCCGGTTAAAAGCCGGATGCTCTACCAACTGAGCTAACGACCCGTCAGCGCAAGAGGATTATAGAGACGAGGATTTAATAATTCAATCAGGAGCGATTCAATATTCACCCGCCGAGCCACCGGCTGAGCAGGCCGCCGGGGACGGTAATGGTCTGGGTGCGTTCGGGGCCGGTGGAGACGAGGCCGACGGGCGCGCCGATCTGGGCGGAGATGAACTCGACATAGTCGCGCGCGGGCGCGGGGAGGCGTTCGAGGTCGGTGGTGCCGACGGTCGAGGTCTTCCAGCCGGGGAGCGTTTCGTAGACCGGCTCGACGTGGCGGAGGTCTTTCGGGAGGGCGGGGAATGACTCGCAGGCGCGGCCGTCGAGGCGGTAGCCGGTACAGACCTTCAGCTCGTCCAGCTCGTCGAGCACGTCGAGCTTGGTCAGGGCGACGGTGTCGAAGCCGTTGATCTCGGCGGCGTAGCGCGTGGCGAAGGCGTCGAACCAGCCGCAGCGGCGCGGCCTCCCCGTCGAGACGCCGTACTCGCCGCCGCGCTCGCGGATGACTTGCCCCAACTCCGCCTCGGCCGCCAGCATCTCGGTCGGGAAAGGGCCTTCGCCGACGCGCGTCGTGTAGGTGCGGACGATGCCGAGGACGCCGCCGATGCGCTTCGGCGCGAGGCCGAGGCCGACGCACGCGCCGCCGGCGGTCGTCGAGGAGGAGGTGACGAAAGGGTACGTGCCGTGGTCAACGTCGAGGAGCGCGGCCTGCGCGCCCTCGACGAGGACGGAGCGGCCTTCGGCGACGGCGCGGTTGAGGAAGTGCGTGGTGTCGGTGGCGAACGGGGCGAGGCGCTCGACGAGCGGGGCGAGTTCGTCGAAGACCTGCGCGGGGTCGAGTTCCGTGCCGCGGTACTCGCGGATGATGAGGTTGGCGTCCTCGATGTTGCGCTCGATGCGGGCGCGCAGGGTCTCGGGGTCGATGGCGTCGGCGAGGCGGATGCCGCGCCGCCCCGCCTTGTCCTCGTAGGCGGGGCCGATGCCGCGCAAAGTCGTGCCGACCTTCTCGTTGCCGAGCCGCTCCTCGCTCGTGTGGTCGAGGGCGCGGTGCGAGGGGAGGATGAGGTGGGCGCGCGAGCTGACCTTGACGCGCTCGGGCGTGACCGCGAGGCCCTGCGCGGCGAGGCGGTCGGCCTCCCAGAAGAAGGCCTTCGGGTCGATGACCATGCCGTTGCCGAGCACGCAGGTCTTGCCGGGGTGGATGATGCCGGAGGGGATGAGGTGCAGGGCGTAAGACTTGTCGCCGACCTTCACCGAGTGGCCGGCGTTGTGCCCGCCCTGATAGCGCGCGACGATGTCGAAGCGCTCGGCCAGAAGGTCGACGATCTTGCCCTTGCCCTCGTCGCCCCACTGCGCGCCGACGACTACGATGACTTTAGACATAAAAAAGTAGCCGGTAGCCGGCAGACGGCAGGAAAACTCCCCTCGACCGGGCGGTCAGTGTTCCGGCGGCAGCGCTCGCTTCAGAACCCGCCGACTACTGTCTGCCGACTGCCGGCCACTGCCCTGTTCAGCTCGCTCTCTCCAGCTTGATCGGCTTTTCGATGAAGTAGAAGCTGCACGTGCCGCGCACCTCGGCGAGGTCGCGGGGGCCGATGGGGAAGAGGCGGCACTGCGAGGGCCGGTCTTCGTAGATGCCGCAGGTGGTCGTGCCGTCGCCGTGCTTCTTCAGGAACGGGCACTTGAAGAGGATTTCGCAGCACGCGCCGCAGCGGTTGCAGTCGCCGCGCCGCAGGCTCAGCGACTCGACCACCTCGTCGCGGCGGAACCGGATGCGGACGAAGCGGCGGAGCTTGCCGTGCGCCTGCCGCGCGCGGAACTTCGCGTCCTCGACGG
>DATMVI010000535.1:0-25050 GCA_035563275.1 Pyrinomonadaceae bacterium | reverse complement strand
GGGCCGTGACCGTGCCGATCTACCAGACCTCGACCTACGCGCAGGAGGGCTTGGGGAAGCCGCGCGGGGGCTACGAGTACGCGCGCACGCAGAACCCGACGCGCGCGGCCGTCGAGCAGAACATCGCGGCGCTCGAAGGGGCCAAGTACGGCTTCGCCTTCGCGTCGGGGATGGCGGCGATCGACTCGACGCTGCGGCTCGTCAAGGCCGGCGAGCACGTCGTCGTCTCGGACAACACCTACGGCGGCACCTTCCGCCTCTTCAGCCGCGTGCTCTCGAACTACGGCATCGAGTTCTCCTTCGTGGACACGACCGACGTGCTGAACGTCGAGGCGGCGATCAGAGAGAACACGAAGATGGTCTTCGTCGAGACGCCGACGAACCCCGTGATGATGGTCACGGACTTGCGGGCCGTCTCGGACGTGGCCCACCGGGCGGGCGCCCGCGTCGTGTGCGACAACACCTTCCTCTCGCCCTACCTCCAGAGGCCGCTGGAGTTCGGCGTGGACATCGTGGTGCATTCGACGACGAAGTACCTCAACGGCCACTCGGACAGCGTCGGCGGCGTCGTCGTCCTCGACGACGAGCGGGACGCCGAGTGGCTCGGCTTCATCCAGAACGCCGTCGGCGCGATCCTCTCGCCCTTCGACTCGTGGCTGGTGCTGCGCGGCACGAAGACGCTGGCCGTGCGCATGGAGCAGCACGACGCGACCGGCCGGCAGGTGGCCGCCTTCCTCGAAGAGCACCCGAAGGTCGAGAGGCTTTACTACCCCGGCTCCGTCTCGCACAAGCAGCACGAGCTGGCGAAGCGGCAGCAGCGGGGCTTCGGCGGGATGGCCGCCTTCGACGTGGGCTCGCTCGAAAACGCCCGCGCCGTGCTAGAATCCGTCCGCCTTTGCACGCTGGCCGAGAGCCTCGGCGGCGTCGAGACGCTGATCTCGCACCCGGCGACGATGACCCACGCCTCGGTGCTCCCGGAGACGCGCTCGCGGCTCGGCATCACCGACGGGCTGGTGCGCATCTCGGTCGGCCTCGAAGACGCCGAGGACATCATCGCCGACCTCGATCAGGCTCTCGGCAAAATACCGTAAGCGTTCATCGTAAATCGTAAACCGTGGTAAGGTTTCCCCGCGGCCCGCTTTACGATTCACGATTCGCGATTTACGATTTACGTCCCTTATGCTTGTTGAGCTATACGCCAAGACGCACGTCGGGCGCATCCGCGCGGGCAACGAGGACAACTTCCTCGTGCTCGACCTCACGACCTCCCGCGCGTGGACGGGGTCGGACGGCGAGGAGCCGCCGGCCGAGATGTGCCGCTTCGAGGTCGGCCCGAAGGGCCTCGTCCTCGTCGTCTCCGACGGGATGGGCGGCGCGCTGGCCGGCGACGTGGCGAGCCGGATGGCGGTCGAGACCGTGCGCGACATGCTGACGGGCAGCGAGGCGGGCGAGCCGGGCGGCTGCGGCCCCGACACCCCGCTCGTCGAGTGCCTGAAGAACGCCACCGACTACGCCAACTTCGCCATCCACCGCCGCAGTCAGGAAGACCCCTCGACCTCCGGCATGGGCGCGACCCTGACGGCGGCCGCCGTCGGCCACGACGGGCTCAGCCTCTTGCAGGTCGGCGACAGCCGCGGCTACATCATCCGCGGCCGCCAGATCAAGCTCGCCACCAAAGACCAGTCGCTCGTCCAGCAGCTCGTCGACGTGGGCCAGATCAGCGAGCAGGAGGCTGAGACGCACATGTTCCGCAACGTCATCCTTCAGGCCCTCGGCGCGCAGCCCGAGCTGACGCCCGTGACGGGGCGCGTCCAGCTCTGCCGCGGCGACCTCGTCCTCCTGTGCAGCGACGGCCTCTCGGGCAAGCTCCGCGCGCAGGACATGCTCGACATCGTCGAGGCCGCCGGCGGCGACCTCGAGCGGGCCTGCGCCGACCTCGTGGACGAGGCCAACGACCGCGGCGGCGAGGACAACATCACGGTCGTCCTCGCGCGCCTCGACGGCCCCGACCTCCCCTCGCCCAACTCCGGCCGCATCAGCGTCGAGCCGCCCGCCCCCGACGGCGACGGCGACGACACCATGGGCCGCGAAGACGACACCACCGAGCGGCTCAACTAGGCGGGGCCGCGGCGCGTGTTGACACGCCCCGGCCGCCTGCACTAGAGTACGCGCCCTCAAAGTCGGTGTCCGCTAGCGACAGACCCGCTCTTCGTTAGCCTCACCCGCACCCTCAAACCCGCGGCCCCGCTTCGGGCGCGCCTCACCGGCGGGCCCCGGCGGCCGTTCCCTATGGCAACCCACACATAGGAGCCAGCCATGAACAAGCGAAAGGCGGTTGAGATCGGCGTCCTGCTTTTGACCGTCGGCGGCGGCGGCCTCATCGCGATCATGTCCGTCCGCGGCGACTTGGAGAAGGCGTTCCCCTTCCTCCCCCCCTACTTTTACCGGCTCTGCCTGCTGGTCGGCTTCCCCGTCGCCGTGCTGGGCATCCTGCTCATCGTCCTCCCCCTCGGGACGATCCAGAACGTCGTCCGCTGGTGGAGGAGGCACTGGGACAAGCCCTACGACTGCAAGACCGCCAAGTGGGAAGACCTCAAGGCCATCCACTCCTTCGCGACCGAGGAGCTGGGCCAAGTCTCAGACCTCCAGAAGATGGAGCGCTGGTTCCAGACCAACCGGCAGATTTTCTGGATCATCACGGACAAGTCCGCGCAGGGGCCGCGCGAGAAGCAGCTCGTCGGCTACTACGCCGTCCTGCCGCTCAACAAGGAGGCCAGCGACCTGCTCGGCACCGAGCAGATCGAGGGCATCTCGCTCGCGCCCGAACACCTCATCCCGTACCGCAGGGGGCGGATCAGGAAGACGCCGGCCTCGATCTACGTCGGGGGCATCGTCTCGAAGAAGGGGCCGCGCGTCCGCCACTTCGTGCTCGGCAGCCTCATCGGGCACCTCAATCAGGAGAAGCTGAACGGGGTCAAGACCGTCTTCAGCCGCCCGGTCACCGACGACGGGCTGCGCTTGGTGAAGAAGTACGGCTTCCGGCCGGTCAGCAGGTTCGTCAACGGCTACCAGATGAACCACATCTACAAGTTCGAGTTCCGCGACGACGATCAGTAATAGCCTTCCGCGGTGTTTCGGGCTATCATCTCGCCGGCCGCCGGGGCGCTACGAAGCCGCCCCGGAGGGCCGCCGCCGCGTTCCGCTTTACCCGAGACTTACCAGCCCACAACCCGGAGGTGCGCAAGGTGACGAGAGCCTTGTTCGTGCTGTTGGCCGTCGCGGCCTTCCCCGCCGTCTGCGCCGCGCAGGCGAGCGGCAACGTCGGCTACTCGCAGGGCGGCGGGCAGGCCCGCGCCGAGGCGGCCGAGCGGACGCGGCGCACGGTCGCCAAAGACGACGCGCCGCCGACGGCGACCACCGCCTTCGTCGAGGCCAGCGTCCTCATGAACGTCCGCGCCGACGAGCACGTCGCCGTCTTCGCCGTCCAGCACGAGTGCGCCACCGTGCCCGAGTGCAACCGGAAGATGGACGCCACCGTGGCCTCCTTCAAGGCCGCCCTCGGCCCGCTCGGCGTCCGGCCCGAAGACACCTACGTGGACTTCGCGGCCCAGAACAAGATTTACGCCTTCAAGCTCGCCGGCGACGTGGCGAGGGAGGAGCTGGCCGGCTTCGAGCTGAAGAAGAACGTCTCGGTGCGCTACCGCGACCGCGACCTCCTCGACCGCCTCATCATCGCCGCCTCGCGGTCGAACATCTTCGACCTCGTCAAGGTGGACTACGTCGTGCGCGACACGGCGGCCGTGCAGGAGCGGCTGATGGAGGAGGCGGCCCGCGTCGTCAAGCACAAGGCGGCGCGCTACGAGAAGCTGCTCGGCGTGCGGCTGCTGCCGCCGGCGCAGGTCTACGCCGAGCGGCCCGGCATCCACTACCCGACCGAGATGTACGACTCCTACACCGCCTACGAGTCGGAGAACGTGGACTACGCCTTCAACCGCGACCGCTACACCGTCCAGCGCGCGCGCAAGAGCCGCACCTTCTTCTTCAACGCGCTCACGGCCGACGGCTTCGATCAGGTCATCAACCCCGTCGTCATCGAGCCGGTCGTCCAGTTCACCCTCTACCTCAAAGTCAAGTACGAGATCGGCCAGCCGGGGAGGTAGCCGCCCGATGGACGCGACGCAGACCGGGCCGGCGGGCGAACCGGCCGCGCGGGCGGGGCGGCCCCGCGCCCTCGGGGGGTCGTCTACGGCGGCCTGACGGTCGGCGTGCTCGACGGGCTGGCGGCCACGGTCAGCTCCGCCCTGCGCGGCGTCGGCCCGGCGCGCGTCTTCCAGTACGTGGCGAGCGCGCTGCTCGGGCAGGCTTCGTTCGGCGGCGGGCGGGCCGCCGCCCTGCTCGGCGTGCTGATGCACTTCGGCGTCGCGTTCGCGGCCGCGGCCGTCTACTACCTGCTGGGCTTGCGTTTCCCCGCCCTGATTCGGCGGGCGTGGGTGTGCGGCGTGCTGTACGGGGTGGCGGTCTACTTCGTGATGGCCCGGGTCGTCGTGCCCCTGTCGGCGGCGCGGGCGCTGCCGCTCTCGCCCGCGCAGCTCGTCATCCACGTCCTCTTCGTCGGCCTGCCCATCGCGCTCCTCGCGCGCAGGTCGGCGAAGGCGGGCTAAGAGTTCTCCTCACCTTCCGTCAACTCGCGCCCCCTCCAGTCGGGCAGCGCCCCGACGCGCCGGACGTAGATGGACGCGCCGCGCAGGCTCTCGACGACGACGCGGTCGCCGGCCTCCAGAGGCTCCTCGCCCTCGGCCGGGTAGGCCGTCCACGTCGAGCCGAAGACCTTGACCGCGCCCTCGTTGAGCGCGCCGCTCGAAGAGGTGACGACCGTGCCGACCTGACCGGGCAGCGCCTCGGCCCCGGAGCGCAGGCCGCCGCCCGCCCCGTTCGCGTGCGAGAAGTAGTTGACGAAGATGGTGCGCGAGAGGGCCGTGAGGAGCGAGGAGACGAGGATGAAGAGGACGAACTGCGCGGCGAGGCCGAGGCCGAGGTAGCTGCCGAAGGCCGCCACCAGCGCGCCGACGCCGAACCACATCAGCACGAAGCCGGGCGTGAAGATTTCGGCGATGATGAGGACGATGCCGAGGATCGTCCAGAGAATCCACGCCAAGTCGCTCATCTCGGCTCACCGCCCTCCGGCCGGCGCGCCGGCACAGGCTCGAGGTGTTTCGTCGTCTGCTCCGCCACGCTCGGCGCGGCGGCCAGCCGCGAGGCTTCGGCCGGGCCGAGCACCGGGGCGGCCGCGCCCTCGCCCGGCCCCGCGCCCGACTCGCGCGCCTCCCGCAGACGCCTCCGCAGCTTCCGCCCGACGGCGTACGACCACGTCTGGAAAAGCGCGAGGAGTATACAATAGACGGAGACGAGGCCGCCGACAAAATAGATCCCCGTCTTCAGCATCAGGCTGGCGAAGAGCGCGACGCCGCAGGCGAAGGCCATCACCGAGCAGACCACGTTGAGGCTCGACACCGTCTTGAGCGTGTCTTCGGGCGACGCCTTGCCGAACTCGTACCACGCGAGGCCCGCGCCGCCGCCGTGTATCCACCGCCCGCAACGCTTGCAGTAGGCGTCGGCCCTCTGGCCCTCGCTGCCACACCCCGGACAGAACATCGCCGCCCTCCCGGCCCCTTCAGCCCTTGAGCATGTTCTTGAGCACGAACCAGACGTTGGCGGGCCGCTCGGCGAGCCGGCGCATGAAGTACGGGTACCAGTGGCGGCCGTAGGGGACGTAGACGCGGACGGGGTAGCCCTCGCGCGCCAGCCTCTCCTGAAGGTCGCGGCGCACGCCGTAGAGCATCTGGAACTCGAAGGCGTCCTTGGCGAGCCCCTGCTGCCGCGCGAAGTCGACGGTGGCCTCGATCATCCGCTCGTCGTGCGTCGCGATGCCGTGGTAGACGCCGCTCGTCAGGAGCAGTTTCATGCACCGGACGTAGTTCTCGTCCACGTCCCTTTTGTCGGGGAAGGCGACCTCGGGCGGCTCGTTGTAGGCGCCCTTGCAGAGCCGTATGCGCGCCGGAATCTTCAGCAGTTCGCGCACGTCCGACTCGGTGCGGCGCAGGTAGGACTGGACGACGATGCCGACGGTGTCGAGGTCGAACTCCTCGCGCAGGCGGCGGAAGATGTCGAGCGTGACCTGCGTGACGGGCGAGTCCTCCATGTCCACCCGGACGAAGTTGCCGCGCCGCGCCGCCTCCTCGACGACCGCCCGCGCGTTGCGGTAGGCGAGGTCGGCGTCGAAGCCGAGGCCGAACTGCGTGAGCTTGATCGAGACGTTCGAGCGGATGCCCGCCTCGTCGATGCGCGAGAGAATCTTCAGGTACTCGCGCACCTCGGCCTGCGTCTCGGCCACGCCCGTCACCGACTCGTTGAGGTGGTCGAAGGAGGCCGTGCAGCCGAGGCGGTTGAGGGCGCGGATGGCCTCGACGGTCTCGTCGATGGTCTCGCCCGCGACGAAGCGCGTCGTCATCCGCTTGAACGGCGCGAAGCGCGACGCGAAGTCCTTGAGGCCCTCGTGCCGCGACAGGAACAGGAGCGCGTTTCTCGTCACCATGATGTCGCCATTTAAGCCGGCCGCGGGCGGGCCGGTCAAATTCCCGGCGGGCCGGCCGCCCCCCTCTGTGGTATGCTGGCGGCCGGTCGCCCAGCCTCGCCCGAGTCGTCCGCAGGCCCTAACTCTAGTGAACCGGAAGCCGATGCGGTGGAAGATGCTGCTGCTGTCCGCGCTGGTCGCCGCCGTGGCGGGGGCCGGGCTGACCGCGCTGGCCGTGGCCGCCGGCGACTACTTCCGCCTGTCGTCGGCCGCCTACGTCTGGCGCGTGCTGGCTGTGCTGCTCGTCGCGGCCGCCGCCACCGCCGGCGTCTTCGCCTACCGCCACACGGCGCGGCGGCGCGCGCTGCAAGGGCTGCTCGCCTCGACGCTCACGGCCCTCGCCTTCGTCGGCTTCGTCTACGCCTACCACCTCATCTTCGAGAAGCGGCCGTGGGGGCCGAGCGTCTACCAGCGCCTGAAGGGGGACTGAGAGCCCGGCCCTCCCGCCCCGCTCACCGCGCGACGCCGAGGCCGATCTCCGCCTGCACGGGCCTGAGCGAATCGATGACGAAGCGGATGTGCTCGTCGAGGTCAACGCCCAGCTCGGCCGCGCCCTGCCGGATGTCGTCGCGGTTGACCGAGCGCGCGAACGCCTTGTCCTTGAGCTTCTTTTTGACAGACGAGACTTCGAGGTTGTCCAGACTCCTGTCGGGCCGCACGAGCGCGCAGGCGACGAGGAAGCCGCACAGCTCGTCGGTGGCGAACAGCGCGCGGGCCAGCGGCGTGTCGCGCGGGACGCCCGTGTAGGTGGCGTGGCCCATGATGGCGCGGACGACGCGGTCGGGGTAGCCGCGCCCGCAGAGGATGTTCGCGCCCTTGTAAGGGTGCTCGTCCGCCGAGGGGAACATCTCGTAGTCGAAGTCGTGGAGCATCCCCGTGATGCCCCACTCGTCCGCGTCCTCCCCGGGGCCGCCGTAGCGCGCGGCCGCGGCCCGCATCGCGGCCTCGACGGCCAGCGCGTGCTGGCGCAGACTCCTCCCCTTCGTGTACTCGCACAAAAGCTCCCATGCTTCCTCGCGCGTCGGCATAACGGGGCCGTCTCCTCACCTCTTCCGGAATTTCTCGGTGCCGTTAGTTTCTCACGACCGCCCGACCCTTTCAACATGAAGCAGCGGCGCTCGCCGGCCCGCGCCCACCCGAAGCGCGGGGCCGGCCTCTTTCCCGCCGCTTACCGGCGGCCGGCCACTTCACCTTCCTTGCCGCCCATTTCCCCTTCCTTTAGAATGACGACTTGAGTCCGGCCGCGCCGCTTCTTTCGCGATGAAACCCTTTCTCTACGCAGCCCTCGCCGGTTACGTGATCGCCGCCATCCACGCCGTGCTGGCGTTCGTCAACAAGCGGCGCGCCGCCGAGCGGATCACCTTCTACTCGCTCGTCTGCGGCTTCGCGGCGCACACCGGCGCGATCATCTACGACTGGGCGGCCGAGGGCCACTACCCGCTCTTCCACCTCCCCGAGACGCTCTCTTTTCTGGCGTGGACGCTGGTGGTCGCCTACGGCCTCGTGACTTACCGCCACCCCGTGCAGGCCCTCGGCACGTTCCTCCTGCCGGCCGTCTCGCTGCTCGTCTTCGCCTCGCAGATCGTCCGCGGCGACGAGAACCTGCGCGCCGCGCGCGTCACCGACGGCGGGGCGGCGTGGCTCTTCCCCGTCCACACCACGCTCCTGCTGTTCGCCTACGCGGCCTTCTTCATCGCCTTCGCCGCGAGCGTGATGTACCTGTGGCAGGAGCGCGAGCTGCGGCTCAAGAAGTTCAGCGCCGTCTTCCACCGCCTCCCCTCCCTGACGACCGTGGACGACATCGGCTCGACCTCGGCCAGCGTCGGCTTCACGCTGCTGACCTTAGGCATCATCACCGGCGTCATCTGGTCGCAGGCGCGCAACGGGCGCATGTTCCACAACGACCCCATCGAGTTCTTCGCGCTCCTCACGTGGGTGCTCTACCTGACCCTGCTTCACTTCCGCGTCCAGTGGCGCGGGCGGCGCGCCGCGTGGCTCGGCGTCGCCGGCTTCGCCCTCGTCGTCTGCACCTTCGTCGGGGCGCTCGTCATGGGCGGGTATCATGTATGAGTAGCCAGTAGTCAGTAGTCAGTAGAAAACGTGCGACGCGGGCGCAAGCTGAATGCGCCCGAATCCGAGGCAAGGCGGCGAGACGTAAATCGTGGCGGGAGAGTTTAAGATGACGAACCGCATCTACTGTCTACTGTCTACTGTCTACTGACTACTGCTTTTCCCCATGTCCATCGTTCTCGTCGGACTCAATCACAAGACCGCGCCCGTGGAGGTGCGCGAGCGGCTGGCCTTCTCGGACGAGGCGCTGGCCGATTACCTGCGCGCGCTCGTCGACGGCGAGGTCGTCCGCGAGGGTCTGATCGTCTCGACCTGCAACCGCGTCGAAGTGCTCGCCGCCGCCTCGACCGCCCGCGGGGCCGAGGCCGCCGCGCGCCTCGGCGACTTCCTCGGCGAGGCGCGCGCCGTCCCCGTCGAGACGTTCAGCGGCCACCTCTACACGCACGCCGACGACGCCGCCGTCCGCCACGTCTTCCGCGTCGCCTCCTCCTTAGACTCGATGGTCGTCGGCGAGCCGCAGGTCTTGGGTCAGGTGCGGCGCGCCTACTCGCTCGCCGTCGAGGCCGGCACCGCGGGCCGCGTGCTCCACCGCCTCGTCCACCACGCGCTGCGCGTCGCCAAGCGCGTCCGCACCGAGACCGGCATCGCCGCCTCGGCCGTCTCCCTGAGCTACACGGCGGTCGAGCTGGGCAGGAAGATTTTCGGCTCGCTCAAGGGCGCGACCGTCCTGCTCGTCGGCGCGGGCGAGATGGCCGAGCTCGCCGCGCAGCACCTCGCGCAGGCCGGGGCCTCGCGCCTGCTCGTCGCCAACCGCACCTACGAGACGGCGCAGCGCCTCGCCGCGCGCTTCGGCGGCGAGGCCGTCGCCTTCGACTCGCTCGCCGAGCGCCTGCGCGAGGCGGACGTCTGCATCTGCTCGACCGGCGCGCGCGACTACGTCATCACGCCCGAGATGGCGGCCGCGGCCCGCGAGGCCCGCCAGAACCGCCCCGCCTTCTTCATCGACATCAGCGTCCCGCGCAACGTGGACCCGCAGGTCGGCGAGATCGACAACCTCTTCGTCTTCGACGTGGACGACCTCGAAGCCGTCGTCGCCTCGAACATCCGCGAGCGCGAGCGCGAGGCCGAGCGGGCCGAGCTGATCGTCGAGTCCGAGGTGATGCAGTTCCAGCAGGCCCTGCGCGACATGGACATCGGCCCCACGGTCGGCGCGCTCAGGGAGCGCCTCCAGCGCATCGCCCGCGAGGAGTTCGAGCGCCAGCGCGCGCGCCTCGGCGAGCTCACGCCCGAGCAGGAGCGCGCCGTCGAACAGCTCCTCATGTCGGCCGTCAACAAGATTTCGCACCCCGTCATCCACCGCCTGCGCCGCTCCTACGACACCGGCGAGGACGACCACGTGCAGGCGTGGCGCGACATCTTCAAGCTGGAAGAAAGAGAGAAACAGTAGCCAGTAGTCAGTAGCCAGTAGTCAGCAGGCTCCGCGTTATTGATGCTGACGCTGACACGCTGACGGTTCGCTACCGAAGCTCTTCCTACTGACTACTGGCTACTGACTACTGACTACTTCTTTTATGAATCTCGTCATCGGTTCGCGCGGCTCGAAGCTGGCGCTGTGGCAGTCGGAGTGGGTGAGGGCGCGGCTCGCGGAGCTTGAGCCGTCGGCCTCGACCCGCATCGAGGTCATCAGGACGATGGGCGACGCGCGGCGCGACGTGCCGCTCTCGACCATCGGCGGGCAGGGCGCGTTCACGAAGGAGCTTGAGGTCGCGCTGCTCGAAGGCCGCATAGACATCGCCGTCCACTCGCTCAAAGACCTCCCCACGGTCGTCCCCGAGGGGTTGCGCATCGCGGCCACCCCCGCGCGCGAGGACGCGCGCGACGCCCTCGTCCTGCGCGCCGGCGCGGACGGCGCCGACGCCTCCATCGGGAACCTCCCGGCGGGCGCGGTCGTCGGCACGTCGAGTCTGCGCCGCATCGCGCAGCTCAGGCACCTGCGGCCGGACGTGGCCGTCAAAGACCTGCGCGGGAACGTCGACACGCGGCTGCGCAAGCTCGACGGGGGCGAGTACGACGCCCTCATCCTCGCCTCGGCGGGGCTGCGCCGCCTCGGCTTCGCCGGGCGCATCAGCGCGGCCATCGACGCGCGCGAGATGCTGCCGGCGGTCGGGCAAGGCGCGCTCGGCGTCGAGACGCGCGCCGACGCGGCCGAGACGAACGCGCTCGTCTCACGCCTCGACCACCGCGAGACGCGCGCGGCCGTCGTCGCCGAGCGCGCGCTGCTGCGCCACCTCGGCGGCGGCTGTCAGGTTCCCATCGCCGCCCACGCCCGCGTCGAGGGCGAAGCGCTGCGCCTCACCGGCCTCGTCGCCTCGCTCTCGGGCGACGCGCTCATCCGCGACGCGATGGAGGGCGCGGCCGGCGACGCCGAGCGACTCGGCCACACACTCGCCGCCCGCCTCCTCGAACGCGGCGCGGCCTCACTCCTCCAATAAGTTTCGCGTTACGGGTTTCGGGTCCGAAGGCGGGAGCCTCTTCTGGGATTGATGACGGACGAGACGACACCTGAGCGGCCTTTGTCGGGGCGCACCGTGATGGTGACGCGGGCGCGGGAGCAGGCCGGGGAGTTGGCGGCGGCGCTCGAAGCCTTCGGCGCGCGCGTCCTCTTCTGCCCGACCATCGAGATCGTCGCGCCCGAGAGTTACGCGCCGCTCGACGCGGCCGCCGAAAACCTCCACGGCTACGACTGGCTCGTCTTCACCAGCGCGAACGCCGTCGAACACTTCCTCGCGCGCCTCGCGGCGGTCGGGAAAGACGCGGGCGAGCTCGACGATGTGCGCGTGTGCGCCGTCGGCGAGGCCACGGCCGACCGGCTCGCCGAGGCGCGCGTCCACGTTGACGTGGTGCCCGAGAGGTCGCGGGCCGAGGGCGTCGTCGCCGCGCTCGAAGCCTACGCCGGCGGGCGCGAGCGACTGCGCGGCCTGAGCTTCCTCTTCCCGCGCGCGGCCGCGGGGCGCGATCTCATCCCGCGCGCCCTCGGGGAGGCCGGCGCGCGCGTCGAAGTGGTCACCGCCTACCGCACCGTCCGCCCCGAGACGACCGACCGCGCGAAGGCCGAGGCGCTGCTCGTCGGCGGCGGCGTCGATTGCGTCACCTTCACCAGCCCCTCGACCGTCCGCAACTTCGCGCAGCTCTTCGACGCGCGCGACCTCGCACGCGTCCTCTCGGGCGTGCGCGTCGCCTGCATCGGCGAGACGACGGCGCGCGCCGCCGCCGGGCACAACCTGCGCGCGGACATCCTCCCCCGCGAGCAGAGCGCCCGCGCGCTGGCCCGCGCCGTCGCCGATTACTTCGAGGGCGCCGGGTGACGGGCCTCAGGCGCCGGGTTAAAAGCAACCCGTCTTTCCACGGCGCCCGACGCCTTTTTTGGCTTCCCGCCGCCTGTGCTATAAACTCTGTGCCATGCCGAAGGGACGAGTCCTCATCGTCGATGACGAAACGGCCATCGCCGAGACCCTGAGCGAGATGTTGCAGAGCTGGGGCTACGAGACGGCGCAGGCCGCCGACGGGCGCGCCGGCCTCGCGCTCGTCGAGGAGTTCCGCCCGGCGGTCGTCGTCACGGACGTCTTCATGCCCAACCTCGACGGCTTCGGGCTGCTGCGCGAGATGCGCACGCTCCACCCGGACACGGCCGTCATCCTCCTCACCGGCCTCGGCACGGTCGAGATGGCCCTGCGCGCCGTGCAGGAGGAGGGCGCGTTCCACTACTTCGAGAAGCCCATCGACTTTCAGAAGCTGCGCGTCGTCGTCGAGCGCGCCTCCGAGTACGCCGAGGCGCGCCGCGAGAACGACGCGCTGCGGCGGCAGCTGCGCGACCGCGGCGCGTTCGGCGAGTTGGTCGGGGCCTCCGAGCCGATGCGCCAGATTTACGCGCTCATCGAGCAGGTCGCGCCCTCGTCGGCCTCGGTGCTGATCACGGGCGAGTCGGGGACGGGCAAGGAACTGGTCGCGCGCACCATCCACAACCTGAGCCCGCGCAAGTCGCAGGCGTTCGTCGCCATCAACTGCTCGGCCATCCCCGAGACGCTGATGGAGTCGGAGCTGTTCGGCCACGAGCGCGGCGCGTTCACGGGCGCGGCCTCGCGCCGCCTCGGCTGCTTCGAGCTGGCGAACGGCGGGACTCTGCTCCTCGACGAAATCTCCGAGATGCCCGTCTCGCTTCAGGCCAAGCTCCTGCGCGTGCTCGAAGAGCGGCGACTGCGCCGGCTCGGCGGGGCCAACGAGGTGACGGTGGACGTGCGCGTGCTCGCGGCCACCAACCGCGACCCGGCCGAGGCCGTCAGCCGCGGGGCCTTCCGCGAAGATTTGCTCTACCGCCTCAACGTCATCACCATCGAGCTGCCGCCCCTGCGCAAGCGCAAGGACGACATCCCCCTGCTCGGCCAGCACCTCGTCACGCAGCTCGCCGAGCGCCACCAGCGGCCGGCCCGCTTCCTCAGCCCGGCGGCCGTCGAGGCGTTGCAGGCGCACACGTGGCCCGGCAACGTCCGCGAGATGCGTAACGTCATCGAGCGCGCCGTCATCATCTGCTCGGCCGAGGCCGTCGAGCGCCACCACCTCGCGCCCTACCCGCTCGACCAGCGCCAGCGCGCCCGCGAGCAGGACACCATCACGCTCCCCGTCGGCACGCCCATCGAAGAGGTCGAGCGGCAGATGATCCTCCGCACGCTGCAAAAGACCGAGAACAACAAGACGCGCGCCGCCGAGCTGCTCCAGATAAGCCTGAAGACGCTCCACAACAAGCTCCGCTACTACCGCGACCGCGGCCTCGCCCACGAATCCGACGACCCGCGCGCCCCCGCCCCCACCTTCGCCCGCGACGCGACCGACTGAAAGCAGTAGACAGTAGACAGTAGACAGTAGACAGTAGTCAGTAGCCAGTAGCGCTCCACGCCGAGTCTGCTGACGCCGACGCGCTGACGGTTCGCCGCCGAAGGTCTTCCTACTGACTACTGACTACTGTCTACTGTCTACTGTCTACTGTCTACTTCTTCTTCATCAGCTCGCGCACGGCGGCGTCGAGCTGCGAGTCGCGGCCGGTGTAGCCTTCGCCGAGGGGGCGCGTGACGGGCACGTCGACGGGGCGCGGGTTGCGCTCCATGTTGACGCCGTCGGCCGTCTCGACGCGGACGAAGGGGAGGCGGAAGACGGTGCCGTCGAGCAGCGAGACGTTCGAGGTGAAGATGATCCAGCCCGAGGTCGGCTCGCCGACGACGGGGCCGAGGCGCATGGCGCGGTAGCCCTCGGCGAAGTCCTCGCCGTCCGAGAGCGTGTGCTTGTCGGTGACGAGCGCCGTGGGCAGTTCCAGCGCGCGCTGGCCGAGCACGGTGCGCCCCGGCGAGGTCGCGAAGCCGCGCGGCGTCATCCGCAGGTAGCTGCGCCGCGCCAGCACGTCCACGGCGTAGACGTTGACGAAGCCGCCGTTGTTCTGCCGCACGTCGACGACGACGCCCTCGCGCGACTGGTTCTCGGCGTCGAGATCGACGTGGAGCTGCGCGAGCGAGGCCGACGACATGTCGAACATGTGCACGTAGCCAAGCCGCCCCCCGCTCACGCGCGAGACGTAGGCGCGCTTGTCCTCGACCCACTTGCGGTAGCGCAGCGCCTTCTCGGTCGCGAGGTTGACGGGGCGCGCCTCCAACTCCTTCCTCCCCGCCCCGTCGGCCGACTCGGCCACGGTCAGCGTCACGCGCCGGTTGATCTTGAAGCTCAAAAGCTCGTCCAGATTCGTCCGCGCGTCGAGCGTGCGGCCGTCAACCGCGATTAAGTATTCGCCGACCTTAACCTCGCGCGCGCGCTCCGGGGCCGCGGCCTCGCGCGCGAGCGCGGCGGGGCCGAGCGGCAGGACTTCCGACACGCGCAGCCGGCCGGCGCGCTCGTACTCGGCGCGGTCGAAGGTGAGGCCGAGCCGCCCCGTCGTGGTCTCCGCGGCGCTGGCCGGCGCGGCGACGCCGAGGTGCGAGGCGTTCAGCTCGCCGACCATCAGGCGCATCAGCCGGCGCATCTCGTCGGGCGTCTGCGCCCCGGCGATGTAGGGCAGGTACTCGGCGCGCAGCGCGCCCCAGTCCGCGCCGTGGTACGCGGGGTCGTAGAAGTTGTCGCGCATGTACTCCCAGCCCTGCCCGAAGACCTCGAACTTCTCGCGCGAGAAGTCCACGTCCATCTCGGCGGCGACGGCCACGGGCCGGGGCGGGCGCGCCGGGTCGAGCGAGGCGACGTGGACGCGGCCGTTCTCAAGGTAGAAGATTTCGCGGCCGTCGGGCGTGAAGTGCGCCGACGACTTGAGGCCGGGCGTCGAGGTGAGCTGCCGCGCCACGGCCGGCTCGCGCGCCAGCTCGTCGAGCGGGTAGACGTAGAGGTTCATCTGGTTGACCGCGCCGGCGATCATCAGGGCCCACTTCCCGTCCGGGCTGATCGACTGGTAGAACACGTCCACGCCCACGGGCAGCAGGCTCAGGCGGCGGCGGATGCCCTCGAAGACGACCTCGACCGGTTTCTCTTTCTTCTGCTCGGGCGTCGCCCCGGCGCGCGCGGCCGCGGGCGTGGGCGAAGGGGTTGGCGCGGGCGTCTGCGCGTCGGCGGGCGTCGCGGCCGGCGCGGGCGAAGGGGTCGGGGCCGGCGTGGCGGGCGGGGACTGCCGGAGCGTGGGCGCGACGGTGCGCGGCGTCTCCTCGCGGAAGAGGTCGCGGAACTGATCCTCGCGGAAGCGCGGGAGGCGCGGCAGGAGGTCGACGCGCGCCAGCTGGTTCGGCTCGGTGCGCTGCCCCGTGTCGAAGAGGAGGTAGGTGCCGTCGGGCGACCACGAGACGGTGTTGCCGCCCGCGTTGGCGAGGAAGCTGACGGGCTGCGCCGGCCCCGCGCCCTCGCCCACGCGCGCCACGTGGACGTTGCGGAAGAGCTTCTGGCCGACGGGCATGAAGGCGATCCAGCCACCGTCGGGCGACCAGACGTAAGGGCGGTCGGAGTTGAGCGGCGGGCGCTGCAACCCGCCCGCGGCGACGACGCGCTCCCGCCGCGTCGCGAGGTCGAGCACGCGCAGCTCGCGCCCGCCGCGCTCGAAGGCGAGCAGCTTGCCGTCGGGCGAGAAGCGTGGCGTGGCGTCGCCCTCGGCGGCCGAGGTCAACTGCGTCTCGGCGTTCGAGGCGAAGTCGTAGAGGAAGAGTTGGCCCGCGCCGTTGCGCGCCGAGACGTAGGCGAGGCGGCGGCTGTCGGGCGACCAGACGGGCTGCGACTCGGGCGCGGGCGTGTCGGTGACGCGCGCCGCGTCGCCGCCCTCGGTGGCCGAGGCCGCGAAGACCTCGCCGCGCGCGACGAAGGCCAGCTTCCGGCCGTCGGGCGCGAGCGCGAGGTCTTCGAACCGATCCGTCTGCCGGACGCGCTCGGCGGCCGAGTGCGACGACGCGCCGCGCCGCGTGATGCCGACTTCCGAAGCGCGGCCGCTCTCGGTGTCGAGCTTCCAGACGCGGAAGTCGCGCTCGAAGACGATGGCGCGGCCGTCGGCCGAGATGCTCGGCCACAGCAGGCGGCCCGCCGTGAAGCGCGTGACCTGCGACGGCTTGCCGCCGGGCGACACGCGCCAGATGTTCTCGGCGCCGCCGCGGTCGGAGGTGTAAAAAACCGTGCGGCCGTCGCGCGACCACATCGGCCACAGCTCGCGCGCGCCGCCCTCCGACAGGCGCTCGTAACGCTCGGTCGAGTGGTCGCGCATCAGCCAGATTTCCGAGTGGTCGATGTGGCTGCTGCCCCTGCGCCACCACTGCACGTAGCCGCGGCCGACGAGGGCGAGGTGCGCGCCGTCGGGCGAGGGCGCGGCGGCGAACTCCTGCGCGTAGCGGTCGGCGCTGACCTGCATCGGCGTGCCGCCATCGACACTCACGCGGTAAACGTCCTGCGTGCCGGCGATGTCGCGCGCCGTCGAGGAGAAGTAGAGCCAGCGCCCGTCGTGCGACCACGAGTCGAGCTGCTCGAAGGTGTCGTCGAAGGTCAGACGCCGCAGCTCGCCCGTGTCGAAGGCGAGCACGTAGAGGTCGCCGTTGCCGGTGCGCGCCGACGTGAAAGCCAGCCTCCGGCCGTCGGGCGAGTAGAGCGGCCGGGACTCGGTCGCCGGGTGCGAGACGAGCAGGCGCGCCTCGCCGCCGCCGGCGGCGACAGTCCAGATGTCGCCGCCCGACACGAACGCGATCTCCCCACGGTCGGGCGAGACGGCCGGCTCGTAGAAGTACGGGCGCGGCGCGGGCCGCGCCTCAACCCTGTGCTGCGCGGGGACGCGCGGCGCGACGCCCGCGAGCGCCGCCAGCGCGAGCAGACACGCGCAGAGTCGTGTGCCGTTGAGCATTCATTCCTCCGAGTGATTTCCGAGAGACCGGGCGAAGAGATGCGGGCGCGAAAACTTCCGCCGCCAATATAGCAGACGCCGGTGCGCGGAAGGCCGCAGACTTGTTTTAACCGGCCTCAGGCCCCGAGCCCCGGGCCCCTCCTTTGCCTTTTGCCTTCGCCGGTGCTACTTATCAAAGTGATGTCCGTGCTTCTCATCTTCGTGGACGGCCTCGGCATCGGCGAGCGCGGGCCGCACAACCCGCTCGACCTGCTCGGCGAGGAGGCCGCGCCGCTCGCCGTCTTCCGGGGCGAAGAGCCGGAGCTGCCCTTCGGCGGCGTGCTCGCGCCGACCGACGCGCGGCTCGGCGTCGAGGGCCGCCCGCAGAGCGCTTCGGGGCAGACGACGATCCTCACCGGCGTCAACGCGCCCGCGCGCCTCGGCTACCACAAGCAGGGGTTCCCCAACGAGGCCATGCGCGGCATCATCCGCGAGCACTCCGTCTTCCTCCAGCTTGAGCGCGCCGGGGTCGGGCCGAACACCTTCGCCAACACCTACACGCGGCGCTTCTTCGACGAGCGCCCGCGCTGGGTCTCGGCCACCACGGTCGCCGTCGAGGCCGCCGGCCTGCGCTTCAACACCGTCGAGGACTTGCGCGCGGGCCGCTCCGTCTTCCACGACTTCACCAACCGCCTGCTGGCCGAGCGCGGCGAGGACGTGGGCGAGCGCACGCCCGAGGAGGCCGCCGCCGTCCTCGCCGCCGTGGCCGGCGCGCACCGCTTCACGCTCTACGAGCACTTCATCACGGACCGCATGGGCCACGACCAGAACGTCGAGGGCGCGCTGCTGACGCTCAGAAACCTCGCGCGCTTCGTCCGCGGCGTCCTCGCGCGCCTCGACCTCGGGCGCGTGACCGTGCTGCTGACGAGCGACCACGGCAACGTCGAAGACCTCTCGACGCGCAACCACACGCTCAACCCCGTGCCCACGCTCGCGTGGGGGCCGGCCCGCGAACTCGTCCGCCGCCGCGTCCGCACGCTCGCCGACATCACCCCGACGATCCTCGAAATCCTCAGCCCCCGCGAGGCCCGCGCTTGAGCGCAGACGCACAACCCCGCCCGGCCGGCGCCCGGGGCGAGGCGCCCGTCAACGACCGCCGCGAAGTCTTCGGCTGGATGATGTACGACTGGGCCTGCTCGGTCTTCAACACGACGGTCGTCACCACGCTGCTCGGCCCCTACCTGACCGACCTCACGCAGCAGGCCGTCGGCCAAAACGGCGTCGTCTTCACGCTCGGCCCGCTGCCCGACATCACGGCCGAGTCGTTCTTCCCGCTCTGCGTCGGCCTCTCCGTCTTCCTGCAAGTCTTCCTGCTGCCCGTGCTCGGGGCCGTCGCCGACTACTCGCGCCTGAAGAAGCTGATGATGGCCGCCTTCGTCTACGCGGCCGTCGTCGCCACCTGCCTGCTCTTCTTCCTGACGAAGAACACCTACGTCCTCGGCGGCGTCCTCTTCGTCGCCGCCAACCTCTGCTTCGGCGCGGCGATGGTCTTCTACAACTCCTTCCTCCCGGAGATCACGACCGAAGACCGGAGAGACCGCGTGTCGAGCCGCGGCTTCGCGCTCGGCTACCTCGGCGGCGGGCTGCTGCTGGCCGCCAACCTCGCGCTCATCACGGCCGCGCCGCGTCTGGGGATAGGGACGGGCCTCGCCGTGCGCCTCTGCCTGCTCTCGGCGGGGCTGTGGTGGGGCGGCTTCGCGCTCTTCACCTTCAGGCGGCTGCGGAGCCGGGGCGCGGCGCGCTCGCTCCCCGAGGGCGGGTCTTACCTGACCGTCGGCTTCAGGGAGTTGGCCGGAACCTTCCGCGAGCTGCGCCGCCTGCCGCAGACGATGCGCTACCTCGCCTCCTACCTCTTCTACAACGACGGCATCCAGACCGTCATCACGATGTCGGCCGTCCTCATCGAGCAGGAGTTGTTCAAGGCGCGCGGGCTGGAGCCCGACCGCGCCTTCCTCGTCGGGCTGATTCTGGTCATCCAGTTCTCGGCCATCGCCGGCGCGCTGCTCTTCGAGCGGGCGGCGGCGCTCGTGGGGACGAAGCGGGCCATCCTCGTCTCGCTCGCGCTGTGGTCGGGCGTGGTCGTCTACGCCTACGCCTTCCTGCGGACGACCGGGCAGGCGTGGGTGCTGGGGGCGATCATCGCGGTGGTCTTGGGCGGGTCGCAGGCGCTCTCGCGCTCGCTCTTCTCGCGCATGATCCCGCGCGGCCGCGAGGCTTCGTTCTTCAGCATCTACGAAATCTCCGAGCGCGGCACGTCTTGGATCGGCCCCATCCTCTTCTCGCTCGTCATCTCGCTGACCGGCTCGTACCGCCAAGCCGTCCTCTCGCTCATCGTCTTCTTCGTCGTCGGCATGCTCGGCCTCTTCCTCACCGACACCGACCGCGCCATCCACGACGCCGGCAACCGCCTCCCCGAAGAGGTCTCGGAAGAAACGAGCGCCCGCTAGAGAAACCTTCGCCGGCGGGCGTTGAAGCCGACACCCTCAACGCCCGCCGGCGAAAGTTTCTCTACTGACTACTGTCTACTGTCTACTGTCTACATTCTTTATGACGCCGACCTGCGCGCGCGGGCCGGGTCGGCGGCGCGTTCGAGGCAGGCGTGCGAGCAGTAGGAGACGCCGGTGGCGCGCAGCGTGACGGCGCTCGCGGGCGGCGTCCAAGTCCCGCAGGAGGCGCAGCGCACGAGCTTCTCGCCCTGACGGCGCGGCAGGTCGGCCGGGGGGTTCGGCGCGTTCACGCGGTTGGCCTCGCGGACGATGGCGAGAAAGCGGCGGGCCGCCCTGACGTAAGGGCGCAGCCGCCAGTAGACCAGCAGCGCGGCGAGCGCCAGCAGGGTTAAGACGACGACGTACTTCACGGTCGCTCCTTCGCGGCGTTCCTCTTCTGTTCGAGCTGCGCGCGCAGGTTAGCAAGCTCCGGGTTCGAGGCGTTGACCTCTTCCAGCTCGGCCAGACGCCGGCCGGCCTCCTCGTACTCGCCCGCCTCCGTGAGCGCCGCCGCGAGGCTCTGCAAGGTCATCTCGTGGCGCGGGTCGAGTTCGAGGGCGCGGCGGTACTCGCGGACGGCGCGGCGCGGGTCGGGCGGCGCGGCGTAGAAGTAAGTCAGGCCGAGGGTCGTGCGGACGGTCACGTCAGAGGGGTTGGCGGCGAGCGCTCGCTCGTAGAGGCGGCGGGCCTCGTCGAGTCGCTCGGGGTCGTTGCGGCTGCGCGCGAGGAGGAAGCTGGCGTTGGCGGCGAGCACCGTGGTGTTGTAGTCCTTCGGGTCGGCCTCGTGCGCGCGGCGCAGGATGCGGGCCGCGTCGGGCAGGATGGAGGGCTTCTGCTTCTCCATCGCGTAGAGGTAGAGGGCCTGCCCGGCCCGGCGCTGCAAGGCGGCGTCGGCGGGCGCGGCGTCGGCGCGCTCGACGGCCTTCTGCAACTCCTCGTCCGTGAGGTTCGGCAGCGACCCGTCGTCGGCCGCGGGCGCGCGCCCGTCGGGCGGGGCCGGCAGGTTGACCGCGGCGGACGAGGCCGCGCGCGACCGCTCCAGTTCCTGCCGGTTCAGGTAGTTGGTCAGGAGGAAGCCGACCACGAGGCCGAGCGCCAGCCCGGCCGCGAAGATGAGGACTTTCTGCCCGCTCAAGAGCTTCCCTTCAGCCATCGTCGGATTCCGACGGAGAGTTTAACAGAAAGGTGTGGCGATTGCCGTTTGCGGCCGTGCGCTCGTGGGTCTGCGGCAGGGTGTCACACAGAGCGGCGCGGAGGGCACGGAGAAAAACCTCTGTCTTCCCCGTGCCCTCCGCGCTCGCCCCGTGTCGTCCGTGTGGGAATAAGGACGCGTCTGGCTGAAGACGCGCCGGGCCGGGAATCCGCCGCCTGAGTGTTACTCGTCGGCGTTCGGCTCCGGGCCGTCGTAAGGGAGGTCGTCTTTGCGGCGGCGCGGGAGCGGGTCGCTGGCGCGGCGGCGCGCGGGCGAGTTGGGGGCGCGCCGGTCGACGAAGCCGGGCGGGAGGCGCGCGCCCTTCACGGCCTCTTCGAGGATGCGCGTGATCTCCTGCGAGAGCGTGCGGTGCTCGCTCGTGGCGCGCTGCTGCAAAGCCTTCTTCAACTCCGCCGGCACGTAGGCACCGATGAAGACGCCTTTACGATTCGCCATCCGTCGTTTCTCCTGTGTGAGTGGGCGCCGGCGTCCGTGAGGTGGGGGGACGCCGCGCCTTTCAGAGCTTCGGGGCCGCGCATTTTTGAAGGCAGGTCTGTAAGCCGAATTCTGTCTCCCCGAACCCGCGCGGAGTCCGGGGCGGCGATCATTCCTCTAGGCCGTCCGTTGCCGAACGGCTCAAGCGACCTACCCGGAGGCGTAGCCGCAAGCCCCGAAGGGTTTGCGACTTCGGACGAGCCGCCCTGTTGACGACCTCCCTATTTGGTCTTGCACCGCGAGGAGTTTGCCTAGCCACGCCTGTTACCAGACGTGCTGGTGCGCTCTTACCTTCGGGGTCTGTTCGCCCACGACACAGGCCCCCGCACCATTTCACCCATCACCCCGCCGCGAGCTGACGCCCGGAGGCGTCCGCAGGACTCGTCGGCGCGGCTGGATTGCTTTCTGTTGCACTTGTCGTCGCCCGGCGGCCGCCGCCTGCTCTCGCAGGCTTTAAACCGCCCGGCGCCCGGCCGTTAGCCGGCTCGCTGCCCTTTGGTGTTCGGACTTTCCTCCCCCGCGAGACTCCGAAAAGTCCCGCGGCGGCGACCGCCCGACCTGCCCTCAAATGCGCGGCGCGCGGATTATAGCAAGCACCGTTGAACACGTACAGCCCAAAGATGTTTGCTGTTCAAACTTAGATGAAGAGGCGTCGTGTCTGATTGCTTCGGGGCGGGTGTCGGGGAAAACGAGTCGTCTCCCCGACACCCTTTTCAGAAGTATTTGAAGCCGACGCGGAGGTTGTTGAGCGCGGCCGGGGGGACGGAGGCGACGAGCGCCCACGTCATCAGCCCGTGAGAGAGGCCGAGGGCGAGGAGATTGGGCGCGCGCTGGTAGGCGTAGGCCCAGAGCAGCCCGCCGCCGAAGGTGGCGAGCGTCAGCCACGGGTTCGGCAGGTGCAGCGCGGCGAAGACGGCCGCGACGACGAGCACGCTCTTCCACCCGCGGCCCCAGACCAACTGCGCGCGGCGGTTGATGAAGCCCTGAAGCGCGTACTGCTGAAGCAGGCCCCACAGCACGCCGAGCGCGGGCGCGCCGAAGACGGACTGGCCGCCGCGCCAACGCAAAGGGTCGAACTCCCCCCTCGCCCAGCCGAAGAGCAGCAGCAGCGCGGCCGGCGGCGCCAACAACACGAAGAGCACGCGCGCCGCCGCCGCGAAGTTGTCGAGACGCCAACCCACCTCCCGCGCCGTCTCGCCGCGCGCGCGGTGCGACACGAACATGAAGACCAGCACGAGCGCCACCGGCACAGACAGCCACAACTGACTGTCGGGCGCGAAGGCGAGCACGACCCACTCGGCCACCACCACCGACGAGACGACCGACACGATCTCCCACGCCGCCAAAGCGCGGTCGTCCGCTCGCGGGTCGCCGATCGCGGATTGCGGGTCGGAAGTCATGGAGAAGAAGTAGACAGTAGTCAGTAGCCGGTAGAAAGAGGGTCGCTATCGAATCGTTCTTGTGTCTGCGTCGGCATCAATCGTGCGAAGCCTATGGCTCCTGACTACCGCGTTTCCCCGACCACGAACTTCATCGCGGGGCCGATCTGTTGCAGGGTGCGGCGGCGGCCCCCGGCGCTCGCGTGGACGGCGTAGACGCGGGCCTCGTGCTCGCCGGGGGCCTGCGGTTCGAGGCGGAAGTCGAAGCCGTGGCGGTCGTCGGGCGCGTAGCCTCGGGCGACCACGTCGGGCCGCGGCTCCGAGGCTTCGGCCGACGCGGCGAGTCGGCCGTCGAGGTAGAGTTGGACTTCGACGCGGCGGTTCGGCTCGGCCCGGTCCATCACCCAGCCGCGCACGCTCCCCGCGTCGGCGTGGTCGAGCGAGCCGCGGAACGAGGGGCGGAAGGCCGCGTAGTGCGAGCCGGCCGCCAGCGCGCAGACGAACAGGAGATCGACGGCGGCCTTCGCCAGAAGGAGGTTGACGAGGAGCCTTCGCGCGCGCGACGAGAGGCCCCGCGCGGCGTCCGCGCCCCCGCGCCCCGAGACGAAAACACGGGGGCCGGGTTCTTCAGTCCCGGCCCCCGCGTCTCGGCGCCGGCGCGCGGCGGCGTCCGTCATTGGCCCGTGTAGGCGTTGGCGTTCGTGTCTTGATAGGTGAGCGTGTGGCGCGTCGTGATGACATCGTCGGCGCCGAGGTTCGGCCTGAGCCGCACGGTCACGAGCAGCACCGAGGTGTCGCCGGGCGCGAGTTCGGGGACGCGCCAGACGAAGCTGCGCGCGTTGCCGGGCGCGTCCTGCACGCTCAGTTGCGGCGAGGAGGAGACGAACTCCAGCGCGTTGGGCAGGTACTCGGTGACGGTCAAATTCTTGGCGAGGCCGCCGCCGTCGTTGACGAGCACGAGCCGGTAGAAGATCGTGTCGCCCGGCCTGACCTCGGAGTTCGGCAGCTCGGCCCGCACGCGGACGCGCGGCGTGGCGACCGTCAGCACGGTCGAGTCCTCGCTGGCGATGCGGCCGCCGGCGTTGAGGGCGCGCGTCACGAGGTTGTAGGCGAACTGCGTGCGGTCGGGCGTCTGGCGCGGGATGTCCACGCGCAGCAGCACCGGGTACTGGCCGCCGCGCGGGTCGAGCACGGCCGTCTGCGTCACGGTCGGCTCGCCCTCCTGATGCTGGCCGTCGCCGTTGGCGTCGGCGTAGACGGTGGCCTGCGGCGCGCCCGGCGCGACGATGCGCATCTCGAACGCCTCGGGGTAGTTCGACGGGTTGCGGACGACGAAGGGGACGAAGACCGTGTCGCCCGGCGTCGCCGTCAGGCCCTTCGAGACGGCGTCGACCCGCGCGCCCGCGACGCGGCCCACGGAGATCGAAGGCCCGTCGAAGTTCGAGGGGATGACGAGGCTCGCGGTGCGCATCTTGCCGCGGCCGACCGAGCGGTTCGTGACGGCCAGCGCCTCGGGCACGGCCCGCAGCGTGACGGTGATCTCACGGTTGTCGCGCGACTCCAAGTCGCCCAGCGACCAGATGGCCGTGCGCGACGGGCGGTCGTAGTTGATGGGCGCGGGCGTGGCGCTGACCAGCTCGAAGTCGGGCGCGAAGACGAAGTCGGCGCGCGTCTGGCGGGCGGCGGCGCTGCCCTGATTGCGCACGCTGATGCGCTGCGTGAAGGTGTCGCCCGGCATCACCGTCTCCTGCAAGGCGTTGGAGGCGGCGGCCAGCGCGGCGGCGACGACCGTCAGGGAGGCGTCGGAGACCTGCGTGATGGTCGAGTCGGCCTGCGAGGCGGCGCGGACGAGGAAACGCTGCTGCTGGTTGTCGGGCGCGTTGTCGGGGACGCGCAGGTTCAGGGTCACTTCGAGGTTCGAGCCGCGCGACATCTGCGGCGTGACGAAGATGGGCAGGCCCGTGTCGTTGCCGCGCTGGCTGAAGGTCGGCTGGTACTCGGCCGGCAGATCGGTCTCAAGGCGGAACTGATCCTCCTTGTTGCCGGTGTTGGTGATGATGAGCGGGAGTTGGATGGACTGCCCCGGCTGCGCGGCCAGCGCGTTGCGCCGGAGCGCGAGCTGGAGGTCGGGAACCTGCTTGACCGTGATGCTGAAGCCGCCCTGCGACTGCGCCGGCTCGGCCGGAACCGACGGCGGGAGCGCGGCGACGGACGGCTCGGGCGTCGGCCTCACGGCGGCGACGACGGGCGTCGGCGTCGGCGCGGGTCTGGCGGGCGGCGGCGCTGCCCTGGTTGCGCACGCTGATGCGCTGCGTGAAGGTGTCGCCCGGCATCACCGTCTCCTGCAAGGCGTTGGAGGCGGCGGC
>DATMVI010000534.1:0-2392 GCA_035563275.1 Pyrinomonadaceae bacterium | reverse complement strand
GTGCGCGCCCCACTCGGAGACCTCGAAGCCTTCGGAGAGTCCGACGAGCGGCGCGAAGGGCACGTCGAGCACGCCCACCGTCACGCCGCCCCGCGCCAGCTCCTTCCAGAAGGGGCGCAGCCCGCGGCCGCGGTAGCGCGTCAGCCCCATCGCCTCGGGCCGCCACGCCCACTCGCCGTAGACGCCGTGCGCCGCTGGCCCCTCGCCCGTCAGGAAGGTCGGCCACACCGCGCCGCTCCCAACGTGCGACGGCGACTCGACGCGCAGCCACGCGCCCCCGTCCAGAAGGCCCTTGAGCGCCGGCATCTGGCCGCGCGCGATCAGCTCGCGCACCAGCGACGGCTCGGCGGCGTCGAGGCCCACGGCGAGCACGCGCGTCCCGCCCTCAACATGCTTCATCGACTGACTCCTGAATGACGAGATGGCGCGCGCGGGATGAAGGAAGTCGTCAGTCGTCAATCGTCAGTTCATTGTCTTTAACTGACGACTGACGACCGGCGACTTCTCTTCCCCTCATCGTTCCGCGCCCACCGTTTCGGCGGCGGGTTCTTCCAGTTCCGCGAGCAGCTCCTGCGGGTTGACCCGTCGGCGCTCGGCCGAGGAGCGCAGGCACGCCTCAACGACGGCCATGGTCTGGAGGTTGTCGCGCCCGCCCGCGTCCGGCTCCTCGCCCCGCAGCACCGCGCGCGCGAGTTGGCCGAGCAGCTCGCGCTCCTCGCCCACGCCGCGCGGCCCGCGCCGGACGGGGCGCGGCCAGCGACCGCGCTCGCAGAGCACGAGCCAGCGGTGGAAGACGTGCAGCGTCGCCCGCTCGCCCGTCAGGCGCAGGTAGAACTCCTGCCCGCGCTCGAAGAACTCGTGCCCGCTCGACTCGTAAGAGGCCGTGTAGGTGGCGCGCGCGCCGCCCTCGAAGTCGAGCAGCGCGCGCAGCGACGCGCCCTCCGGCAGCCCGCCCCCGCCGGCCGTAAAACTCTCGGCCGCGACGCCCGTCACCCTCCGCCCGAGCGCGTGGCGCAAGGCGTCGAGGTGGTGCACGCCCATCCCCCACAGCACGCTGTGCTCCATGCCCGCGAGCCACGGGGCCATCTCGTGCGGCACGCGCCAGTAGTGGCAGACGACCTGCCCGACGCGGCCCAGCGCGCCCTCCCGGACGAGCCGCCGCACGGCGCGGAACGCGCGCATGTAACGGTAGTTCTGCCCGACGACGACGGGCACGCCCCGCGCCTCGGCGAGCCTCACGACGCGGGCCGCGTCGGCGAGCCTCGTGGCGAAAGGCTTCTCGACGAGCACGGCGCGCCCGCGCTCGATCGCCGCCTCGCAGGCCGCGACGTGGCGGTCGGCCGGGGTGACGACGACGACGGCGTCGCACTCCGCGCCCTCGAGCGCCTCGCCCAGCTCGCCGAAGAGTCGCGGGGCCGCGAGGCCCGTCTCGGCCGCCGCCCGAAGCCGCGCCCCCTCGTCCGGTTCGACGCCCGCGGCCAGCTCGAAGCCGGGGTCGGCCGCCACCGCGCGCGCCCACTCGCGGCCGCGCGCGCCGAGGCCGACGACGATCACCTTAAGCGCCATTCGAAAGGCTCCCCGTCTTTCACGCGGCGGCCGGCCACGCGGTCGCGGGCGCGGATGAACGAGCGCAGGCAGAGGCGGAGCGTCGAGGGGCTGACGCGGCCCCACGCGGCCAGCGCCAGCGTGAGCAGCGAGCGGGCGCTCAGGTCGAGCGCGCCGGGCCGCAGCGCGTCGCCGAGGATGTCGGGCGGCTGCCCGGCCCACAGCCGCATCGAGCCCGTCTGGTAGAGGGCCTCGTTGGTGGCGCGCGGCGCGTCGCCGTTCAGGCGCGCCGCGTCGGCGATAACGCGCGCGTAGTCGCGCCCCTCGCCGAACTCCGCGAGGCAGAGGCCGCGCACGCCGTAGAGGCGCGCGCGCTGCTCGACGGGCGAGCCGCCCGTCGAGTTGCTCACGTGGTAGCGGTAGAGGTAGAGCGTCTCGGGCAGCACGACGACGCGGCCGCGGCGCGACAGGCGCAGGAAGAAGTCCTGATCCTCCCACCCGGCGCACTCCTCGTGGTAGCCGCCGACCTCCTCGAAGTCCGCGCGCCGGAACATCACCGAGCCGTGCGGGAAGGGCGGGTAGAGCGAGGCGCGGACGAGCCGCCAGCGGTCGCGCGGCCGGACGCGGCGGCCGGCGGCGTCGATGCCCTCGCAGAGCGTGCCGACGAGCACCACGTCCGGGTGCTCGCCCATCACGGCGACCTGCCGCGCGAGCCGCTCGGGGTGGGCCACGTCGTCGGCGTCCATGCGGGCGACGAGCGGGGCGCGGGCCTCGCGCACGACCGCGTTCGAGCTGCCGGACAGCCCGAGCGGGCGGCGCGACTCGACGACGCGGATGCGCGCGTCGC
>DATMVI010000533.1:0-2199 GCA_035563275.1 Pyrinomonadaceae bacterium | reverse complement strand
GGCCGGATTTTTATACTCGCCGAAGGCGCGGAAGAAGAGCGGGAGCCGCTCGCCGTGCTCGTCGCGGCCGGTCTCGGAGACGAGGTGCGCGTTGTAGGCGATGGACGACTCGTCTATGTAAAAGCCCGGCGGGTTCGACGGCGCGCCCGCGAAGTAGAGCGCCGCGGCGAGCGCGACGGCGGCGAGCAGCAGGAGGGTGCCGGGCGTCGGGCGTCGGGCGTCGGTCGAAGGCATCTGGTTTAGCCGGCACCTGACACCCGGCCCCCGGCACCCCCTCTAGGGGCGGAGCTGGATGTTGTAGGTCTTGATCTTGGAGTTGAGCGTGGTGGCGTTCATGCCGAGCAGGCGGGCGGCGCGCGACTGGTGGCCGCCCGTCTGGTCGAGGGCGCGGCGGATGAGGTCGATCTCGAAGCGGCGCACCTCGTCGTAGAAGTTGATGCCGCGGCTCAGGTCAACGGTGCCGGCGGTGGCGGCCGAGAGCGCGCCGCCGAAAGACTTCTGCGGGTCGGTGATGTCGGCCGGCAGGCACTGGCGCGTCACCTCGCGCCCCGGCGCGATGACGACGGCGCGCTCCATCACGTTCTCCAGCTCGCGGACGTTCCCCGGCCACGTGTACTGTTCGAGCAGCGCGAGCACGTCGGGCGCGAGCTGGTCGGAGACCTCGCGGCTGTTCTCCTCGTTGTACTTGCGTATGAAGTGCTGCGCGAGCGGGAGGATGTCCTCGCGCCGCTCGCGCAGGGGCGGCAGCTCCAGCGGCACGACGGCCAGACGGTAGTAGAGGTCTTCGCGGAACGTGCCCTGCCGGACGGCCTCTTTGAGGTCGATGTTGGTGGCGGCGATGATGCGCACGTCCACCTTGCGCGGCACGGTGTCGCCGAGGGGCAGGAACTCGCGCTCCTGTATGACGCGCAGCAGGCGCGACTGCGTCTCGGGCGGGATTTCGCCGATCTCGTCGAGGAAGATCGAGCCGCCGTCGGCCACCTCGAACAAGCCCCGCTTGGCGGCGACGGCCCCCGTGAAGGCGCCGCGCGTGTGGCCGAAGAGTTCGGACTCCAGAAGCTCCGAGGGGATGTTCGACGAGTTGACGGTGACGAAGGGGCGCGCGGCGCGCGGGCTCTGCATGTGGAGCGAGCGCGCGATCAGCTCCTTGCCCGTGCCCGACTCGCCCGTGATGAGGACGGTCGAGCGCGCGGGCGCGACCTGATCGACGAGCTGGAAGACGGCCTGCATCTTCTCGGAGCGGACGATGATCGAGCCGCGCTCGACGCTGCGGCTCATCGCGCGCCGCAGGTTCTGCCGCTCCTCCTCCTTGCGCCGCCGCTTGATGCCGGCGGCCACCGTCGAAAGGATCAGCTCGTTCTGGAAGGGCTTGCGGACGCAGCCGAAGGCCCCGCGCTCCCACGCGCCGATGGCCGTGTCGAAGGTGGCGTAGGCCGTGATCATCACGACGACCGCCTCGGCGTCCGTCTTCAGAATCTCTTCGAGCGCGCGCAGGCCGCCCATGCCCGGCATCGACACGTCGAGCAGCACCACGTCGAAGGGGCGGCGGCCGTAAGTCTCCAGCCCCTCCTCGCCCGTCTTCGCCAGCTCGACGCGGTAGCCCTCGGCCGAGAGCAGCGTCTCGAGCACGTCGCGCATGATCTCCTCGTCGTCGACGACGAGGACGGAACCCTTCTTCGCCATTCAAAACCTCAAAACGAGTTTCGAGTTCCGAGCCCCGGGCCGGGAAGCGGGCGCCTCCGAACTCGGGACTCGAAACTCGAAACTATTTTATCACTTGACGATGAGCCGGGCCGACTTGGGCGAGAGGACGCGGCGGCCCGAGGGCGCGGGCACGGGGCGGCGGCGCTCGGCCGTGACGAAGAGCGTGAAGTCGTCGGAGTCGAAGCCGGCCGTGCGGACGTAGATTTCGGCGAGGTTGAGCGCGTCGCCGGCCGGCAGGCTCCCCATGTAGACGATGCGGCCGTCGGGGATGACGGCCCACAGGACGAAGTATTCGGCCCCGACGGCCGTGGGCAGCGGCACGCGGTCGAAGTCGGCGCGGACGTAAGCGCTGCCGGCGCGCGTGGCGGCGCGGGCCTCGCCGCGCGCGTCGGGCGCGAGCTGTTCGCCGTCGAGCGTGATGACGCGCCCGCCGCCCTGCTCGGCCAGAGCCGTGTCCACCTCGCCGTAGAAGCCGGGGCCGGGGGCGCGCGTCGC
>DATMVI010000532.1:0-3361 GCA_035563275.1 Pyrinomonadaceae bacterium | reverse complement strand
CCCGCAGCCGACGCCGGCCGCGCCTCAGCAACCGGCGCCGCCCTCGCCCCTCGCCGCGGCCTACGCCGAGGTGGCCCGCGCACGCTTCGGCGAACAGGTCACGCCCGACGAGATGGCGCGCATCAGGCGCGACCTCGAAGGCTACGTCCGCGCCTCCGAACGCCTCCGCGCCCACAAACTCTCGAACGCCGACGAGCCGGACTTCATCTTTCAGGCCTGAAAGTCGTCAATCGTGCATCGTAAATCCTGAATCGTGAATCGAAGGGGTTGAGCATCACCCGGCTGGCCCCTTAAGGGGAGCCTCGAACCGATTCACGCTTCACGGTCTTTACCTGCTTATGCTTCCTAAAGACATCTTCTTCGCGCCGGTGACGGAGCTTGCGGCGCAGATTCGGGCGCGGCGCTTGTCGCCGGTGGAGTTGGCCGAGGGTTACCTCGAACGGATGGAGACCGTGGGGCCGAAGCTCGGCGCGGTGGCGACCGTGATGCGCGAGACGGCGCTGGGAGAGGCGCGCGCAGCCGAGGCCGAAATCCGGCGCGGGCGTTACCGCGGCCCCCTGCACGGCGTCCCCTACGGCGTCAAAGACCTGCTCGCCACGCGCGAGGCCCCGACCACTTGGGGCGCGGCCCCTTACAAAGAGCAGCGCTTCGACTTCGACGCCACGGTCGTGCGCCGTCTGCGCGAGGCGGGCGCCGTGCTCGTCGGCAAGCTGGCGATGGTCGAGTTGGCCGGCGGCATGGGCTACAGCCGCGCGGACGCCTCGCTGACGGGCGCGTGCCGCACGCCGTGGCACACCGACTTCTGGAGCGGCGGGTCGTCGTCGGGGCCGGGCGCGGCCGTCGCCGCCGGCCTCGTCGGCTTCGCCATCGGCTCGGAGACTTCCGGCTCGATCATCACGCCGGCGGCCTTCTGCGGCGTCTCGGGCTTCAGGCCGACCTACGGCCTCGTCTCGCGCCACGGCGCGATGGCGCTCTCGTGGACGCTCGACAAGCTGGGGCCGATGTGCCGCTCGGCCGAAGACTGCGGGCTGGTGCTCGGCTCAATCGCCGGCCGCGACCCGCTCGACCCGACGACGCGCGCGCCCCGGACGCGCCCGCGGGCCGTCCGCCGACGCAGGCCGCGGCTCGCCGTGGTGAAGGACTCTTACGAGAAGGCGCAGGACGAGGTGAGGAAAAACTTCCTCGGCTCGCTCGACGTGCTGCGCCGCTTCGCCGCCGTCGAGATGGACGTGCCGCTGCCCGACTTCCCTTACGGCGCGGCCGTCGGAACCATCGTCGACGCCGAGAGCGCGAGCGCCTTCCGCGACCTCATCGAGTCGGGGCGCGTGCGCGAGCTGGCCTCGCCCGAGGGGCGCGTGGGCGGCTACTCGGCCTCGCTCGTGACGGCCGTGGACTACCTGCACGCGATGCGCCTGCGCGCGCCGATGCGGCGGGCGTGGGGCCGGCTGTTCGAGAAGTACGACGCGCTCGTCGCGCCCTCGCGCGCCTCGGTCGCCTACCCCTTGGACAAGACCTTCGATCAGGCTTGGCCGGGCCTCGCCGCCACCTCGCCCATCGGCGCGAGCAACCTCGTCGGCGTGCCGGCCGTCACCGTCCCGAACGGCTTCGGCCGGCACGGGCTCCCGACCGGCATCCAGTTCATCGCCGCCGCGTGGGCCGACCGCGACCTGCTCGAACTGGCCTCGCGCTGCCAGTCGGCGACCGACTGGCACCGGCGCCGCCCGCCCGAGATTTAAAGCCGCCGCGCGAGCCGGAAGGCGGAAGGCGGGAGGGGGAATTCCCCCTCCCGCCTTCCGCCTTTCCTCTTCCGCCTTCGTCGCCGCCCGCGAGCCTTCGGCGGACAGTTTTGTGACTTGTCGCCAAACTTTTGTGGGACAACCCGCCCGCGAACGCGGGGCATCAAGAGCATGTCACGCAGCAAACTACTCATCCGATCAAGGGGAGATTCCAAACATGCGCAAGCTCATCATGCTCGCGGTCATCATCGCCTGCGCCGCGCCGGCGGCGTTCGCGCAGGACGACTACAACAAGTACGACGTTTTCGTCGGCTTCTCGCACAACCGGGTCGACACCGGCATCGCCGACGAGGACGACGACGACTTCGACGACATCATCGACCAGCGCGAAGGCTTCAACGGCGTCAACGCCTCGGTCGCCGGCAACCTCAGCCGCTACGTCGGCCTCAAGGGCGACTACGCCTTCCACCGCAAGTCGTTCGACACCTTCTTCGGGCCGACCAACGTCAACGTCGACTCCGACCTCCACACGCTCGTCGGCGGCGTCCAGCTCAAGGACAACGCCCGCGAGACGAAGGTTAAGCCGTTCGCGCACCTGATGGCCGGCTTCACCCACGCCCGCTTCGACGTGGAGGGCGTGCCCGACTTCGGCGGCACCAACGAGACGGGCTTCGCCGGCATCGTCGGCGGCGGCCTCGACTTCCGCGTCAGCGACCGCGTGGACTTCCGCGCCGTGCAGTTCGACTACAACCCGACCCGCCTCGGCGGCGAGACTCAGCACAACTTCCGCGTCGGCATCGGCGTCGTCTTCAGGTAAAAACAGTTTCCGGTCGCGGGTTCAGGACTCGTGACGAACAGAGCCGCGGGCGGCGGCGGGCGGGTTGAGTTTCGTTAACGTCAACCCGCCCGCCGCCGCCCGCGGCTCTCTCTCTTAACCCGAAACTTTTTCAGGCCCCGAGCAGGCGCGGCAGGTCGAGCACGAGGGCGACCGTGCCGTCGCGCAGCGAGGTCGCGCCGCTCACGCCGCGCCAGCGCGCGCCGTGGCGGCCGAGGCCGCGCACCAGCACCTCGCCCCGGCCTTCGACGCCGTCCACGACGACGGCGACGCGGCCGCCGCCTTCGGCCTCCGCCTCCGCGGCGCCCCGCGTCGAGGCGCGCGCGACGACGAGCGGCACGCGCGCCTCGTCGTCATCTTCATCTTCCCGCGCCGGCAGGCCAAGCAGCGCGCGCAGCTCGAAGACCTGCAAAGTCTCGCCGCGCCACGCGACCGACCGCCCGCCCGACCCCTTGAAGTCTTCGCGCGCGGCCTCCGCCGTTTCGACGACGTGGCGCGCGTCGAGGCAGTAGCGCTGTCGGCCGGCGCGCACGACGAGCGCGGGCAGGAGCGCGAGCGTCGCCGGCAGACGCATCTCGAAGCTCGTGCCGCGCCCGCGCTCGCTGCGCACGCGCAGCTCGCCGCCCGACTGCTCGACCGCCCGCTCGACCGCGTCGAGCCCGACGCCGCGCCCCGAGACGGCCGTCGCCCGCTCGGCCGTCGAAAAGCCGGGGCGGAAGATGAGGCGGAGCGCCTGCTGCTCGCTGACGACGGCGTCCGTCCCGACGATGCCCCGCGCGCGGGCCGCGCG
>DATMVI010000531.1:0-3246 GCA_035563275.1 Pyrinomonadaceae bacterium | reverse complement strand
AGCAGACGCGACCCGCGACGCCGGCCGCGGCCTCGCCGTCTCCCTCGACCCGCCAGCCGAATCAGACTACGCCGGCGCCGTCGGCGACGGGCGCGACGCCGGTCTTCGCGCCCGTCGCCCGGCCCGTGCCGCTCCAGCCCGCGCGCCCGCTCGCGCCCTCCAAGTTCCGCACCAGCGTGGCCGAGGCGCAGCGACTCCTGAAGTCGAGGCTCACGCTGACGGCCGCGAACGCGACGCCTTCGATCTCCTTCGTCACGCTGGCCGCGCTCGATCAGGACTCCTCGCAGATTCACACGCTCTCCGTCCCGAAGCAGACCTTCCTGACGCGCGGGGCCGAGGTCACGCTGACGACGCCGCAGGGCATGCGCGTCCGGCTGCAAATCGTCCGGCCCAACTACGTCAACACGGCCGTCGTCGTCTCCGAGGCGGCCACGGGCCGGCAGCTCGCGCCGCTCGTCGTCGAGTACCCGATTGAAAAAGGCGGGCGCTTCCGCGAGATGGCCTATTACACCTCGGCGCACCCGGCGCTCGTCTCGCCCGAGCTGGTCAGGCACGGGCAGACCTACGTCCGCACGATGCTCGATCTCGCGGCCAAGCGCCTCAAGGAGAAGGGGCGCGTCATCTCGCCGCAGCTCGTGGACATCGCCGAGCGCCTCTGCGTCGTCGAGCACGTTGACCACCTCCGCTTCCGCACCGAAGACCGCCGCCGCATCTACGAAGAGGTCTACGCGCTCTACGCCCTGAACGAGCTGGACACCTACCGCTACTCGGTCAGCTCGGCCGGCGCGGGCGGCATGGTGCAGATGATCCCCTCGACCTACCGGATGCTGCGGAGCATGCACCCGTCGGTCGGCCTCAACCCGGACTTCGTCGTCGGCATGCGCAACCACGGCAACGCGCTCGAAGCGATGCTGCTCTACATGCAGGACACTTGGAACGGGCTGGCGCTCAACGAGGAGGTGCTCGGCGCGCTGGCGCGCAACGAGGCGACGCAGGCCGAGCTGATGGCCGCCGGCTACAACTCGAACCCGGCCCGCCTCCCGCTCTACCTCCGCCGCGGCGGCCCCGGCTGGCGCTCGCTCATCCCGCGCGAGACGCAGGTCTACCTGCCCATCTACAAGTCGGTCGAGAGCCTCATGGAGTTCAAGAACCGCGCCGAGGAGAAGTCGAAGCAGCCGCAGCCGGCGCCGCCCGCGGGCCGGCAGCAGTGAGCGGGCGCGTCGCCAACCGCGCGGGGCTCTCGCCGGCGCGTCTCGCCCGCGTCGAGAGCGAGTTGCCTCGCCACCGCACGCTTCAGGAGATGATGGCGTGGGGCCTCGCGCAGCCGGCGGGCGCGTGCCTGCCGCGAGTCGTCGCCGAGGTCGTCGTGCAGGACGAGTACACGCACGACCTCGTCGTGCCGTGGCGCGGCCTCTTCCTCGTCTACGGGGCGACCTGACTCGGGGCGGTGACGGCGGTCGCCGTCTGGGATCATCACCCCGGCGCGGACGAGCTTTTGCGGGCGCGGCTGGAGGGCGGCTGGAGGCCGACGCCTTCGCCGCTCAAGGGCGGGGACGCCGTGGTGGGGCACGCCTCCTGCCTGTTCTCTTCGTCTTGAACGCGCGCGGCGGGCGGGGCGGCGCGCATTAAAAACAGGAACGGCACGGAGGCGGTTCTCCGTGCCGTTCGCCGTTTAAGGCGCCTCCGGGTTGGCGGCCGTCACTTCCGCGCGACGGGCTTGCCCTCCGCGTCGAGGATGACGACCTCGCCGAGGTTCAGCTCGCGGACGCCCTGCTCGATGGTGGCGAGGTCGCCGACTAAGAGCAGCGTCGTCCCCGCGGGCGCGGCGTACTTGGCCGCCGCCGCGTTGGCCGCGGCCAGCGTGGTGCGCTCGATGCCGGTCGTCTCGTTCTGAAGCTCGGTCATCGGCAGGCCGAGCGCCCACAGGCCGACGATCTCGCCCGCGATGCGGCCGACCGACTCGAACTGCTGCGCGTAGCCGCGCACGCGCTTGAGCTGCGCCGTGCGGAACTCGGTCTCGCTGATCGGCTTCGCCCCGGCGATGGCCTTCAGCTCGCTGACGAACTCGACGACCGACTCCTTCGTCTTGTTCGTCTGCACGCCGCCCGACGCGATCCACGTCCCGGCCTCCGTGTACTGCGACGGGAACGAGAAGACGCCGTAGGAGTATCCCTTGTTCTCGCGCAGGTTCAGGTTGAGCCGCGTGCCGAAGCCGCCGCCGCCGTAGACGAAGTCGGCGAGGCGGAAGGCGTAGTAGTCCTCCGAGCGGCGCGGCGGCGCGGCGAGGATGTGCGAGACGACCGTCTGCGCCGCGCCCTGCCTGTCCACGAGGAAGACCTTGCCGGGGCCGACCGGCTTCGGGGCCGGGACGGCGACCTTCGGGGCCGCGCCGCCCGCCCACGCGCCGAAGTGCTGGCGCGCCAGTTCGGTCGCCTCGGCGAGCGTGATGTCGCCGACGAAGACGAGGGCCGAGCTGCCCGGCTTCCAGTAGGTCTCGTGGAAGCGGACGAGGTCTTCGCGCGTGATCGGCTGGACGGTCGAGGGCAGGCCCCCGGCCGGGCGGCCGTAAGGGTGGTCAACGCCGAAGGCGAGCATCTGCGCGACGCGGTTGGCGACCGCGTTCGGGTTGTTGGACTGCTGCGCGAGCTGGTCGAGCAGGATTTTCTTCTCGCGGTCGAACTCGGCGGCCGGGAACGAGGGGTTGCGCGCCACGTCGGCTACGACGCCGAGCGCCGGGTTGAGGTTGCGCTTCAAGACCTCCATCGTGAGCGAGGCCGACTCGCGCGCGGCCCCGCCGCCGAGCGTGGTGCCGAGGTCGCCGAGCGTGGTGTCGATCTGGAGCGCGTCGCGCGTCTTCGTGCCGCGCCGCATGACGCGCGTGGTCAGGTTGGCGACGCCCTCGCGGCCGGCGGCGTCGGCGACGCTGCCGGCGCGCGTGGCGAGCGAGACCGAGACCTTCGGCAGCTCGCGCCGCTCGACGACGAACAGCTCCATGCCGTTCTCGAGCTTCGCCGTCTTCACCTCGGGCGCGCTGAAGGGCTTGTCGCCGCCGAGCGCCGGCTCCTTCGCGCGGTCGATGGCGACCTCCGAGGGGCGGGCCGACTGCTCGGGGTGGAAGCGCACGAGCAGGCGGTTGCGCGTGTTCAGGTAACGCTCGACGGCCGCGCGCACGCCGTCCGCGGTCGCGCCGCGGAAGCGCGCGAAGTCGGCGTCGAACTTGCCGGGGTCGCCGAGGAAGACGTTGTA
>DATMVI010000530.1:0-3576 GCA_035563275.1 Pyrinomonadaceae bacterium | reverse complement strand
ACGGCTCCGTCATCGTCGTCGTCGCCACGGACGCGCCGCTCGACGCGCGCAACCTGCGCCGCCTCGCCGCCCGCGCCATGCTCGGCCTCGCGCGCACCGGCTCGCCCTCGACGCAGGGCAGCGGCGACTACGTCATCGCCTTCTCGACCGCGCCGGGTCTCCGCGTCCGCCACGGCGACGCGTCGCCGCGCCGCGTCGAAGTGCTCTCGAACGAGTCGGTCTCGCCGCTCTTCCTCGCCTGCGTCGAGGCCACCGAGGAGGCCGTCTACAACTCTCTTTTGAAGGCCACGACCGTCCGGGGCCGCGCCGGCAACACGGCCGAGGCGCTGCCGATTGACAAGACGGTCGAGGTTCTGAAGAAGCACAGCGCGCTCGCGCCGAAGAGGTGAGGAAGATGGAAGACGAGAAAACTTTCCGCGACGAAAGAAACTTCCGCGGGGCCGGCGGGACGCGGGGCGGCGTCGGCGAGTTCCTGCTCGGGCTGGGGATGAGCGTCGCCGGGGCCTACCTGCTGACGCAGCGCGTGACGGTGACGAGCGGCTACTGGACTCTGTGGGGCTACAACGCCTTCGGGCTGTCGCTTTTGCCGCTGCTCTTCGGCGTCGGCCTCCTCTTCTTCAACGGGCGTTCCGTCGCGGGCTGGCTCCTCACCTTCGCCGGCCTCGTCATCATCCTCGCCGGCGTCATCGCCAACCTCGGCATCTTCTTTCAGCCGACCAGCCTCTTCAACACCATCATCATGCTCGTCCTGCTCGCCGGCGGCATCGGCCTCATCGCCCGCTCGCTGCGCGCGCACGGGTAAAAAACAGACAGAGCCGCCCGCGGTTCCGTTTCATCCTGCCTCTTCGTCGCCCGGCTTTTCGCGCCGGACGCCGTGCGGGTTGGTGGAGCGCTCGCCGCGCTTGCGGGCGGATTTGCGGTGCCGGCGCGGGTTGCCTTCGTGGTCTACGGAGCGGACGGGCTGGAGGTCTTCGGCGTCGCCTTCCGGGTCTACGAGGCGCGTCTCGATGTGCTCGTCGCCGATGGTCTCGTCGGTCATCACGGTCGGGTCTTCGTTCAGCTCCGCGGCCGTCGTCTCCGGCGCTTCGGTGACGCCGGCCGTCTCGCCGGGCGCGACGCCCCCGCCCGCGAGCGCCCTCTGGCGGCGGAAGTGCTCGGCGATCTCCTCGGCCGTCTTGCGCCCGACGACGGGCGACAGCTCCTCGACGGTCGCCTCGGCGACGCGCTGGATCGAGCCGAGGTTGCGCAGCAGCCTCGTCTTGCGCCGCTCGCCGACGCCGGGGATGGCCGTCAGCTCCGAGGTGAAGTCGCGCAGCTCCCTCCGCTTGCGGTGGTAGGTGACGGCCGAGCGGTGCGTCTCGTCGCGGATCATCTGGATGAGGCGCAGCACGGGCGAGTGCGGGTCGAGGTAGACCGGCGCGTGCTCGCGCCCCTTGACGAGCAGGTGCGAGACCTCGTTGTGGCGGCGCGGCGGCTTGACGACGCCGACGGCGGGCACGGCTTCGAGGTCGAGCTCCCGCAGGGCGGCGGCCGCGGCCCCGAGCTGCGTCTTGCCGCCGTCGATCATGACGAGGTCGGGCAGGGGGGAGCCCTCTTCGAGCCGGCGGCGGTAGCGCCTGAGCACCGCCTCGCCCATCGAGGCCGGGTCGTTGGCGCCCTCGACCGACTTGATCTTGAAGCGGCGGTACTCGGCGCGGTTCATCTTGCCGTTCTCGCACACCACCATCGCCGCCACGTTCTCCGCGCCCGAGATGTTCGACACGTCGAACGACTCGATGCGCGCGGGGAAGCGCGGCAGTTCGAGCAGCTCCTGCATCTCTTCGAGCACGCGCTCCATGTCGGGCTTCAGCACGCGGAACCTCTGCTCGAAGGCGATCTTCGCGTTCTTCTCGACCAGCTCGATCATCTCGCGCTTCTGCCCGCGCTGCGGGTCGAGGATGCGGACGCGCCGCCCCTTCCTCTCCGTCAGGGCCTTCTCCAGAAGCTCGCGGTCCTCGAAGTCCGCGGGCACGTGAACCTCGCGCGGCACGTAGTCGGTCGAGTAATACTGCGTGAGCACGTCGGAGAGGAACGAGGCCGGGTCGAAGGAGTCGTCGGCGGGCAGGTCTTCCCAGAAGAACTCGCGGCGGCCGACCATCTTGCCCTCGCGCATGGTGAAGAGCTGGAGGGCGAGGCGCGCGCCCTCGCGGTGGAAGCCGAAGATGTCCACGTCGCGGTCGGCCGTGGTCGCCATCTTCTGCTGCTCGGAGACGGCGAGCACGGTCTTCCGGAGGTCGCGGTACTTGGCCGCCATCTCGAAGCGCATCTCGTCGGAGGCCTTGAGCATCCGCGCCTCGTAGTCGTCGGCCAGCTCGCGGTTCTTGCCTTCGAGGAACATCCGCACGTCGCGCACGGCCTCGGCGTACTCCTCGGGCCGGCAGAGGTCTTTGACGCACGGGCCGAGGCAGCGCTTGATGTGGTACTCCAGACAGGGGCGCGGCAGCCGGCCGTCGATCTCGATGTCGCAGGTGCGGAGCTGGAAGGTGCGGTTGATGAGGTCGATGGTGCGCCGCGCGAGCGAGGCCGGCAGGTAAGGCCCGAAGTAGAGCGCGCCGTCTCGCTGGATGCGGCGCGTGATCATCACGCGCGGGAAGGCTTCGGAGACCGTGAGCTTGAGGTGCGGGTACTGCTTGTCGTCCTTCAGCAGCACGTTGTAGCGCGGCTTATGCTGCTTGATGAGGTTGGATTCGAGGACGAGGGCCTCGACCTCGGTGTCGGTGACGATGAACTCCAAGTCCACGATGCGGCGGACGAGTTCGCGCGTCTTGCGGTCGTGGCCGCGCCCCGACTGGAAGTAGGAGCGGACGCGGCTCCGGAGGTTCTTCGCCTTGCCGACGTAGATGATCTTCCCGGCGTCGTCCTTGTGCAGGTAGACGCCGGGCGCGGTCGGCAGATTCCTCAGTTTCTCTTCGAGCGTCAACGCCTCACACCCCACCCGCCGTTGGTCAACTGCCTCACAGTTTAGCGCCCGCCCGAACCCGTTGGCGAGCCGCCGAATCTCGACGCCCGCCGACGCCAAAGCCGGCGCCGGCGGCCGGGCGGCGCGGGGGCGAAAGTTTTTCCGCCGGCTGCCGTCTGCCGACCGCCGCCCGCTGATTTATAATCCCCCCGTGCGCTTCCCCTTCGAGCTGCCCGCGGAGAGAGAGTTCGACGCCGTCGGCTTCGGCCTCAACGCCGTAGACCACCTCGTGGTCGTCCCCGCCTACCCCGAATACGACACGAAGGTGCGGCTCGTCGAGCGCGCCGTGGGCGCGGGCGGCGAGACGGCCTCGGCGATGGTGGGCCTGCGCCGGCTCGGCCTGCGGACGGCCTACGCCGGGCGCTTCGGCTCGGACGCGGAGGGGCGCTTCGGGCTGGAGAGCTTGCGCGCCGAGGGCGTCTCGGTCGAGCGCGCCGAGGTGGTCGAGGGCGCGCGCACGCAGATCGCCTTCATCCTCATCGACGCGCGCACGGGTGAGCGCACGGTCATCTGGGACAGGGACGAGAGGCTGGCCTACCGGCCCGAGGAGGCCCCGCGCGACTTCGCCGGCCGCGGCC
>DATMVI010000529.1:0-8960 GCA_035563275.1 Pyrinomonadaceae bacterium | reverse complement strand
CCGCGCAAAATGGGCGTAACCAAACGGGGCCGCGGGCGTGCTCGGACACGCCCGTGGCCCCGTTTGGTGTCTGACTTTACCTGTACGAGTCTATCGGGACGACGGTCTCGGTGTGCGGCGCGTGGGGGGCGGCGCGGCGGGTGTGCTTGGCGCGGCGCAGTTGGCGCGCGGCGGCGGCGAGGAGATCGCCGGCCGTCTCGCCGTCGGCGGGGAAGCAGGCCGCGCCCACGCTCAGGCCGACGCGCACCGTGCGGCCCGTGCGCACCGCGAAGTCGTGCGACTCGACGGCGGCGCGGACGCGCTCGGCGACCAGCGCGACGACCTCGGCCGTCGCCGTCGGCATCACGGCCACGAACTCGTCGCCCTCGCGCCGCGCCAGCACGTCCATCTGCCGCAGCTGGTTCTTGCACACGCCGGACACGGCCGCGAGCAGCCGGTCGCCGACGCCGTGGCCGTAGCGCTCGTTGACGGCGCGGAAGGCGTCGAGGTTCAAGCAGAGGACGGCGAACGGCTCGCGCCCCGCGCGCTGGCACTCGGCGACGCGCTGGTCGAGGACGAGGCGCAGCGCGCGGTCGTTCGGCAACTCCGTGACCGTGTCGGTGAGCGCGCTCTCCCTCGTCCGCTCGTGCATGAGCGCGTTGCCGAGCGCGTTCGACGCGTGGAGGCAGACGGATTCGAGCAGGCGCGCCTGCTCGGTCGTGAAAGCGCCCTCGTCCGCCGAGAAGAGCGTGACGGCCCCGAACGCGCCCTCCTCGCGCACGAGCGGCGCGGAGAGCACGCCGCGCAGCGCCGCCCCGTCGGGCAGGCCGGCGAGTTCGAGTTCCGGCGCGGCGCTCGACATCGAGCGCGCGTTGGCGATGACCCAGCCCGTGATGCCTTCGCCGACCGGCACGCCCCGCCCCTCGAACAGCTCGGCGTGCTCGCCGGCGACGAAGACCGGCTCGGCCCGCCCGGCCCTCTCGTCTACGACGTAGACGACGCAGGCGTCGAAGGGGACGATGGCGCGCAGCTTGGCGGCGACGAGCGCCGCCGTGTCCTGTAAGCCGAGGGAGGAGCCGATGGCCTGCGCCAGCTCGTGCAGCGCGAAGACCTCGCGCTGGGCCTGCGCGATGGTGCGGAAGCCGGCCGCGTGGTCGCCGCCGCGCTCGGCCGCCCCCCGCCCCGCCGCCGCGACGTTCGCTCGGGCCGCTTCCGGCCGAGCCTGCTCCAGCCTGTCCTCCTCGGCCAGCAGACCCTCGAAGCGCGCGACGTGCGCGACGAACTGCTCGACGACGCGCGGGTCGAACGAAGTGCCGGCCATGTCTTCGAGCAGCGCGAGCGACTCCTCGCGGCTGAGGCCCGCGCGGTAGGGGCGGTCGCAGCGCGTCGAGTCGTAGAAGTCCACGACGGCGAGGACGCGGGCCACCGCCGGAATCTGCTCGCCGCGGAGGCCGTCGGGGTAGCCCGCGCCGTCCCAGCGCTCGTGGTGGTGGCGGACGACCGCCTCGACCGGGTAAGGGAAGTTGACGCGGCGGACGATGTCGCCGCCCACCGAGGCGTGAATCTTCATCTTCTCGAACTCGGCCGCCGAAAGCTTCCCCGGCTTGTTCAGGATGTACTCGGGCACGGCCAGCTTGCCGATGCCGTGGAGCAGCGCCCCGTCGCGCAGGGCTTCGATCTCCGGCTCGCCGAGGCCGAGGACTTTGCCGAGTTCGACGGCGTAGAGCTGCGTGCGGCGGACGTGCCCGTGCGTCGTCTGATCCTTCGCGTCGATGGCCATCGCCAGCGACTCGACGGCGCGCAGGCGCAGCCCGGCCGTCTCCTCCAACCGCCGCACCTGCTCGGCCACGACCCGCGCCGCCTCTTCACGCTCACGCTGGAAGGCCCGCAGCAGCAGGCCGAGGGCGGGGATGAGCGCCGCGGCGAGGAGGCCGCCGCCGAGCGCGACCTCGCGCCACAGCGCGAAGCGGACACCGAGGGCGCACACGGCCAGCAGAAGCGCGGCCGTCAAGATGGCGGCGGTCAGCAGCGCCGGCCTTTTCCATTTGCTTCTGGACATGGGACGCGTATTCGGCAGGTCTGCGGCGATCTCGAAAAGGCTGGGGTTTTCAGGGCGAAACGTAAAAGAAGTGAGCTTAGAAGGCGGCCCGGGAGCTTGGGCCAACAATGTTGGCCCATTCAACATAGCCGGTTTTCGCGGCACAGGTCAAGGGAAATTCGGGACGGGAGGGCGGCCCCGCCATCGCCCACGGCCGGGCCGGGGCGGCGGGGCGGCCGGGAGGGCTAGGCTGGCGGTCATAACCCTCCCCCGTCAGCTTCCGGCAGACGGCCCGCGGCGACGGGTTCCGGCCCCTCAAAACTCCCGCGCGCGGACGCGCCGGCGGCGGCGTGCGGGCTTGACTCGCGAAAAAAAATCGTGTATTTCGGGCTGTTCCTATGCTACAGTGCGCCCGCCGTAGAGACTGAAGGCGCGCGCTGTCGCAGCGAACCTCGCGCCGCGAGCGCGGTAAGTTACGGGCAGCGCTCCCGCGGGGCCGGAGGCGTTCACGGGCCGGGGTCGGTTTCGTGAGCGCGCAGGCCGCGACGCGGGGCGGCGGGGCCGGAGCGGCCCGCGCCGACGCGACTTCGGTTCGCCACGGCAGTCTCGGCGACAAACAAGCTTCTTACTCGCGGTGCTCCGTGCGGTGAACTCTCCCGAGGCGGCGGTCTGCCCAGGCGGGAGCGGGCATCCGTAACCTAAACCGTCAACCCCGAGCTGCTGCGGAAACGCTCCCGCGGAACCGCGCGCCTGCGGCCCGCGCAGCTCCCCAAGACACTGACCCCCACGGGGGTACAGGAGGAAACTCGATGCGAAGAACCTTAGCACTTCTGACTCTCCTCGCCGTCGCCAGCGTGTGGACGGCCTGTTCCCCGGCGGAGAACACCAATAACGCCAACGGGAACGCGAACACCAACGCGAACGCGAACATGAACACGAACGCCGGCAACATGAACACCACCAACATGAACACGAACGCCGGCAACACGAACACCAACATGAACGCGAACACCAACGCGGGCGGCAACACCAACACGAACGGGAACGCGGGCGGCGGCACCAACATGAACGGCAACATGAACCGCGGCAACACCAACGCCGGCGGCAACACCAACAACCGCAACTCGTAATCCCCGGTTCCCACCAGAAGTCTCGAAGGCGCGCCCGCTCTGTGGCGCGCCTTTTCGGTTCCGACGGGCGCGGCGCGAAACGCTTTGAGCGAGGCGAACTTCATCGCGGAGACCACGTGGCGTCTCGTAGACGACCCGGCGCGCCTGCCCTCCGAGCTTGAGGCGCTCGCGGGCGAAACGCTCGTCGGGCTGGACACGGAGACTTACTGGGAGGCCGCGGCCAAGCGCTCGCGCGTCTCGCTCGTGCAGATCGCGCCGCCGGCGGGCGACGTGCTGGTAGTGGACGTGGTGGCGACCGGCGTCGAGCCGCTGCGCGCGCTGGTCGAGGCGCCCTCGGTGCGGATGGTGGCGCACAACGCGAGGTTCGACGACGGCGTGCTGCGGGCCGTCGGCCTCGACCCGCGGGGATTCATCGACACGCTGCCGATGTCGCGCGCCGTGCTCAGCCTCGTCTCGCACAGCCTCGCCGCCGTCACCGAGCACCTCTTCGGGCTGCCGCTCGACAAGAGCTTGCAGAAGTCGAACTGGCGGCGCCGGCCGCTCACGCGCGCGCAGCTCGCCTACGCGGCGCGGGACGCACGCGTGACCCTGCGCGTCTACGAAGAGCTGAAGCGGATGCTGGCCGAGCGCGGGCTGTCGGAGAAGGTTCTGGCGGCGGCGGAGCTGAAGCCGAGCGAGCCGCGCGCGCCGCGCCGGAGGAGGACGGTCGCGCCCGCGCCGTTCGTGCTGACGCCCGAAGACAAGCGGGTGGTGACGAGGCTGAAGAAGTGGCGGCTTGAGCGCGCGCACGCGCAGCGCGTGCCGGCCTACATGATCTGCTCGGACCGCACGCTGGAGCACCTCGCGCGGGAGCGGCCCGCGAGCCTCGAAGCCTTAGCCTCGATCTACGGCCTCGGCGAGTCGAAGATTAAAAGCCTCGGCGAAGACCTGCTCGAAGCCCTCAGGGCCGCGGCCGAGTGAGGACGGCGGTTGTCTTCGCCGTCGGGCTAAAACGCATCTTCATCTCAGCACGGGGTTGGCGGGGCGAGCGCGTGGGGCGCGGGGAAGATCAACTTCTTCCCCGCGCCCCACGCGTTGGAAACGACCTCGCTTTTGGCCCGACGCGAAATTGTTCAGGCGAGTTGTGACACTAACTCCGCCGGGTCGGTGACGGGTTGCCGGCAGGCGTAATGCTCGCAGACGTAGGCGGTCGTTTTGCCGCCCAGAGCCCCGCGGTCGCGGAGCAGCGGCGCGAGTTCGGCCAACCTCTCGTCGCCTTCCGAAGCCTGCACGACCACCTTGTTCGGCAGGTAGCGGCCCCAGACTTCGCGCGCGAAGGGGCCGGCCTCCCCGCCGCGCGGCGTGACGACGACGATCTCCTTCGGCGTCGAGAGGTAGAAGTCGAACGCGCCGAGGGCGTAGCCGAAGGCCGTCGGGTGGCGCTCGGTGAGGTCGCGGACGAGGCGCAGCACCGCGACGGCCTTGCGCCGGTAATCCTCGCTCCCCGTCAGCACCGAGAGGCGCAAAAGGAGCTCGGCCGCGACCGAGTTGCCCGAGGGGATGGCGTTGTCGAAATAATCCTTATTGCGGACGATGAGCTGTTCGCCGCTCCGGCCCGTGTAGAAGAAGCCGCCGCCCTCCTCGTCCCAGAACTCTTCGACCATCCTGTCCGCCAGCGCCACGGCCTCTTCGAGCCAGCGCGCCTCGCCCGTCGTCTCGAAGAGCGTGACGAGGCCGGAGACGAAGAAGGCGTAGTCGTCGAGGAAGCCGGCGTGCTTCGCGCGGCCGTCCTTGTAGACGTGGAGCAGGAGGCCGCCGGCCCGCAGCGAGTCGAGGACGAAGCGCGCGTTGCGCTCGGCCGTCTCGCGGTAGTCGGGGCGGTCGAGCGCGGCCGCGGCCTCGGCGAAGCTCTCCAGCATGAGGCCGTTCCAAGCGGTCAGAACCTTCTCGTCGCGGCCGGGCTTGACCCTCCGCTCGCGCGCCTCGAACAGCGCGCGCCGGCCGCGTTCGAGCGCTTCGTTCAAACGCCCGACCTCGACGCCCGACTCGCGCGCCACCTCCTCGGCCGCGCGCGAGACGTGGAGGATGTTGCTCTCCTCGAAATTCCCGTGCGGCGTGACGCCGTAATATGCGTTGAAGAGGCGCGCGTCCTCCTCGCCGAGCAGCCCTTCGACTTCGGCCTCGTCCCAGACGAAGAACTTGCCCTCGACGCCTTCCGAGTCGGCGTCCTGCGTCGAGTAGAAGCCGCCGCCCGCGTCCGTCATCTCGCGCGTCACGTAATCCAACGTCTCCACGGTGACGCGGCGGAAGAACTCTTCGCCGGTCGCCTGAAAGACGTGCAGGTAGTGGCGCGAGAGGAGCGCGTTGTCGTAGAGCATCTTCTCGAAGTGGGGCACGAGCCAGTGGGCGTCGGTCGAGTAGCGGTGGAAGCCGCCGCCGAGCTGGTCGTACATGCCGCCCTCGGCCATGCGGCGGCCGGTGCTCACGACCATCTCCAGCGCGCGCGCGTCGCCGGTTCGCTTGTGCGCGCGGAGCAGGAATTCGAGGCTCATGCTGGCGGGGAACTTCGGCGCGCCGCCGAAGCCGCCGTGGCGCGCGTCGTAGCTGCGCGCCAGCGCGCGCTGCGCCTGATCGAGCAGTTCGGTCGAGATGGCCTCGCCCGACGCGGCCGACACGCCCATGCGCCGCAGCTCGCCGAGGATTTCGCCGGCCGACTCGCGCACCTCTTCCGGGCGCGAGCGGTAGGCGTCGGCGACGCCGAGCAGGACGCGCGGGAAGCCGGGCATCCCGTGGCGGTCTTCCGGCGGGAAGTAGGTTCCGCCGTAGAAGGGGACGAGGTCGGGCGTGAGGAAGACGGTGAGCGGCCAGCCGCCGTGGCGCGTCATCATCTGCACGGCGGTCATGTAAATCTGGTCGAGGTCGGGGCGCTCCTCGCGGTCGACCTTGATGTTGACGTAGTGCTCGTTCATCAGGGCGGCGATGCGCGCGTCCTCGAACGACTCGCGCTCCATGACGTGGCACCAGTGGCAGGCCGAGTAGCCGATGCTAAGGAGGATGGGCTTGTCCTCGCGGCGCGCGCGCTCCAGAGCCTCCGCGCCCCACGGGTACCAGTCTACGGGGTTGTGCGCGTGCTGCAAAAGGTACGGGCTGGTTTCGCCCGCCAGACGGTTCGTGTGCTCGTGCTCGGCCATCGTGCCCCCTCGGTGATTCTCGGATTGGTTAAAATGATTATGTGCCCGCGGGGGGGATTCGGCAAAGCGGCGGAGGCCCGGACGCGAGGGGGGCGTCTCGGGTTTAAAAGGCGAGAGGCAGGGGCGGAGGACGAAAGCCGCCGTGGCTTTCATCTTTCACCCCTGCCTTTTCGCGCTTCGACCTCCTTCGGACGCCCCGCTCGCGGCCGGGCCTCCGCCTTTTTGCTATTTCGCGAGGGTGCGGATAAACTGAATGGCGATTCATTTATTAACTGAGAGTGGCTGGCGCGGGAGTGGTGTGATGGAGCGTGAAAGCATCGAGATGGACGTGCTGTTCGTCGGGGCGGGGCCGGCGAATTTGAGCGGGGCGCTGCACCTCGCGCGGCTCGTCAAAGAGCACAACGAGGCGGTGGCGAAGGGCACGCGGCAGGGCAAGTCGCTCGGCGACATCCAGATCGCCGTCATCGAGAAGGGCGCGACCGTCGGCGCGCACATCCTCTCGGGCGCGGTGATGGACCCGAAGGCGCTGGCCGAGCTGATCCCGGACTTCGCCGAGCGGGGCGCGCCGCTCGAATCGCCCGTCAGGGAGGACGACTTCCTCTACCTCACGAAGACGCGCGCGATCAAGTCCCCGATCACGCCGCCGCCGCTCAAGAACCACGGCTATTACATCGTCTCGCTCAACAAGCTCGTGGCGTGGCTCGGCGAGAAGTGCGAGGAGGCCGACGTTAACGTCTTCCCCGAGTTCCCCGGCGCCGAGATGCTCTACGACGAGCAGGATCGCGTCGTCGGCGTCCGCACCGGCGACAAGGGCGTTGACCGCGAGGGACGCCGCCGCGCCAACTTCGAGCCGGGCGTCGACATCCTCGCCAAGGTGACGGTCTTGGGCGAGGGGCCGCGCGGCTCCCTGACGAAGCAGCTCTCGCAGCGCCTCGGCCTCAACGAAGGGCGCGAGCCGCAGGTCTACAGCATCGGCGTCAAGGAGCTTTGGGAGCTGCCCGACGACCGCTACCCGGCCGGCCGCGTCACGCACACGCTCGGCTACCCTTCGGACGCGCGCACCTACGGCGGCGGGTGGATTTACGGGATGCAGAACCGCATCCTCAACATCGGCTACGTCACCGGCCTCGACTACGGCGACCCGCTGCTCGACCCGCACGCCGAGTTCCAGCGCTTCAAGCAGCACCCGCACATCGCCAAGCTCCTCGAAGGCGGCCGCATGATCCGCTACGGCGCGAAGACCATCGCGGCCGGGGGCTTCTACGCCATCCCGCAGTTCCACGGCGACGGCTTCCTCCTCGCCGGCGACTCGGCCGGCTTCCTCAACTCGCAGCGCCTCAAGGGCATCCACACCGCCATCAAGAGCGGCATGCTCGCCGCGCAGGCCATCTTCGAGGCGCTTCTGGTCGAGGACTTCTCGAAGCAGCAGCTCAAGCGCTACCGCCAGCTCATCCGCGAGAGCTGGATCACGACCGAGCTGAAGCGCGTCCGCAACTTCCACTCGGCCTTCCGGCACGGCCGCTGGCTCGGCCTCGCCAACGCCGGCCTCCAGTTCATCACCGGCGGCCGCTCGTGGGGCCTGTTCGACCGCGCGAGCCTTGAGCCGGGCCACGCCGCCTTGAAGCAGCTCAAAGACTTCGGCTACCGCGGCGACGACATCGAGCAGCGCTACGGCAAGCTCCGCTTCGACGGCAAGCTCACCTTCAACAAGGTGACCGATGTCTACCACGCCGCCGTCGCGCACGACGAGGATCAGCCCGCCCACCTGCACGTGCTCGACACCAACATCTGCGCGACGCGCTGCGCCGAGGAGTACGGCAACCCCTGCCAGCGCTTCTGCCCGGCCGCCGTCTACGAGATGGTCGAGGACGGCGCGAACGGCAAGCGCAAGCTGCAAATCAACTTCTCCAACTGCGTCCACTGCAAGACGTGCGACATCATGGACCCCTACCAGATCATCAACTGGGTCACGCCCGAGGGCGGCGGCGGCCCCGACTACAAGGGCATGTAAAGCCGCGAATCGTGAATCGTAACCCGTGAATCGTCTGTCGGGCCGCGGCGTCGGCCGTCATCGCCCGGCGTGAGCGCCGCCCGGCCGCGACTGGCGGTTCGCGGCTTTCGCTTTCCGATGAGACTCTCGGCCGAGACTCACCGCCGCGTCGAAGCGTTCTTCCGCCGGCACGCGAACGACCCGGGCCTAAAGCTGCCGCCGATTCACGTCCACGCCGGCGCGTTCGCCAACCTGCTGACGACGCTCAACGGCATCAGCGGCATCACGTTCGGGCGGCACGTCTTCGTCAGGCGGAGGCTGGTCGGGAGGGACGGCGAGGGGCGCGCGACGCTGAGCGGGCGGCTGCTCGTGCACGAGGCCGCGCACGTTTTGCAGTACGAGCGGAGCGGTTACGCGAGGTTCCTGCGCGCCTACCTGCGCGGCTATTGGCGCGGGCTGCGCGAGGGCGGGCGCTGGGACAAGGCGGCGCGCAACGCGGCCTACCTCGCCATCGCCGAGGAGCGGGAGGCGCGAGCGGCCGAACAAGCTTACGCGGCGGGACGTGGCCGAGGGCGGGAATAAAGTTCGGCGCCGCGGGCGGCGGGTTCCGGGTTGAAGCCAGACTGCTTTAACCCAGAACCCGCCGCCCGCGG
>DATMVI010000528.1:0-2121 GCA_035563275.1 Pyrinomonadaceae bacterium | reverse complement strand
CGACGGGGCCGCGGCGGAGGCGACGGCCGGGGCCGAAGCCGCGGGCGACGGGGCGGACGGCAAACGCGCCAAGGGCAAGGCCCGCGCGCCGAAGCCGGCCGACCCCGACGAGCTGCGCGCGCAGCTCGCGCAGCTCAACCTGAAGCTGCGGCAGTTGCAGGGCGAGACGCCTCTGACGCAGGTCTGCGTCGATTCGCAGACCATCGCCGAGGTCATCTCGGGCTGGACGGGCATCCCCGTCGGCAAGATGCTCGCCGACGAGATCAACACCGTCCTCTCTTTGAAGGAGCGTTTGGAGCAGCGCGTGCTCGGCCAGTCGCACGCTCTGGAGGCGGTCGCGCAGCGCATCGCCACCTCGCGCGCCAACCTCACCGACCCGCGCCGCCCCGTCGGCGTCTTCCTCCTCGTCGGGCCCTCGGGCGTCGGCAAGACCGAGACGGCGCTCTCTCTGGCCGACACCCTCTTCGGCGGCGAGCGCAACCTCGTCAACATCAACATGAGCGAGTATCAGGAGTCGTTCACCATCTCGGCGCTCAAAGGCTCGCCGCCCGGCTACGTCGGCTACGGCGAGGGGGGCGTGCTGACCGAGGCCGTCCGCCGCAAGCCCTACTCGGTGGTGCTGCTCGACGAGGTCGAGAAGGCGCACACGGACGTGATGGAGCTGTTCTATCAGGTCTTCGACAAGGGCGTGCTCGAAGACAGCGAGGGGCGCGAGATTGATTTCAAGAACACCGTCATCATCCTCACCTCGAACGCCGGCGCGGAGACCATCATGGAGCTGTGCTCGGAGCCGGACTCGCCGCCCGAGCCGGACGTGATCGCCGAGGTCGTCCGCCCCGAGCTGCTGAAAGTCTTCAAGCCGGCGCTCCTCGCCCGCATGGTCGTCGTCCCCTACTACCCGATCACCGACGAGGTGATGCGCGCCATCATCCGCCTCCAGCTCGACCGCGTCGGCCGCCGCCTCGCCTCCAGCCACGGGGCCTCTTTCAGCTACGACGAAGGCGTCGTCACCGAGATCGCCAACCGCTGCGAGGAGGTCGAGTCGGGCGCGCGCAACATCGATCACATCCTCACGCGCACGCTCCTGCCCGAGATGTCGGGCGAGTTCCTCGCGCGCATGGCCGCCGACCAGCACGTCTCACGCGTCCACGTCGGCGTCGGCCCCGACGGCCAGTTCAGCTACGTCCTCCGCCTGCGCGACTGACCGGGGCGCGCCCGCCTTCTTGGACAAGGCGGGGCGCGTGGAATATAATCCGGGGCACCCTCAGTCGGTAGTTGTTGATTGGCTCTCCCGCCAGTTGTACCCCCTTCCCTTAATGTCGGTTGGTTAGCGACCGCTTTGGTGAGCGAACTGATGCGGCCTCCTCGCGCTGTAGCGCCCCCGCCTCCGGGAAGTGTTGTTGCGGCTTCCCCGGCCGGGACGCGTCCGCGCGGGCGCGTGGCCTTTGCCCCTCCCCTTCGCCGCGGCGCTCCCCGCAGAGCCGCGAGAGGTGCGTGCCCCATGAGAAAGACACTTTTACTCGGACTGGTTTTGTGCGCGGCGCTCGGCCCGGCCGTGGCCGCGCGGCAGCGCGACGACGCGGCCTCGGTCTCCTACCGCGACGGCACGAGGTTCGCCCTTCAGGGGCGGCTGGAAGAGGCCGCGCGGGCCTTCGAGCAGGCCATCGCGCTCGACCCCCGCGACGGCAACGCCTACTACAGCCTCGGCAACGTCTACTCCGAGCTGGGGCGCTGGCCCGACGCCATCGCCGCCTACCGCAAGGCCGTCAGCCTCAACAAGAACGACGTGGAAGCCTTCAACGGCCTCGGCCTCGCGCTCGGCCGCCGCGGCGTCTACGAGCAGGCGGCCGCCGCCTTCGAGCGCGCCATCGAAATCTACCCGAAGTGGGCCGAGCCGCACTTCCACCTCAGTCAGGTGCGCAAGGCGCTGGGCCGCGACGACGAGGCGCGCGCCGCTTACCAAAGGGCCGTGCGCCTGCGGCCCGACTACGCCGCGCGCCCGCCGCGGACGTTCACGACGGCGACGCTGGCCGTCTCGAAGCCCGAGACCGAGGCCCGCAGCGAAAGGGTTTCGGCCGCGAACGTGGCCGCGGCCGGCAGCCGCGCGGCGGCCGACGCCGC
>DATMVI010000527.1:0-5051 GCA_035563275.1 Pyrinomonadaceae bacterium | reverse complement strand
CAGTACGCCTCGACTTCGGCGAGTCGGCTGTAGCCGGCCAGTGCGTTTTTGACGACGACTCTGACCTTCGTCGTCGTCAGGGCCGGGAAGGTGAGCTTGCGCCAGACCTTGTTGTTGCCCGAAATCGCACCGCCGGGGACGAGCGCCCACGCCGAGCCCGTCCAGTATTCGACCTTGAAGTTGGTGAGCGTGTAAGTCGCCGAGGTCATCGCCTCGGTCGGCTCGGCCGGCGACTGGAAGTTGTCTTGCAGGCCGTAGACGGAGACCTCGTAGACGGTGCGCGGGCCGGCGAAGGTGACTTCGAGCCAGTCGGGGAAGGCGTTGCCGGACGAGTCCGTCCAACCGCTGCCGGTCGCGGGGTCGCTGCCCCAGTGGAGGCCGCGGCGGTCGCCGTTGATGGCGGCCGAAGGGTGGCGGCCGGCGTCGAGCGTCGAGGAGGCCGCGGCCGTCCCGCCGTTCGCGGAGGCCGCGACGTTGATGAGGGGGAAAACCGGCGTGGGCGCAGGCGTCGGCGTGGGGGTCGGCGTGGGCGTGGGCGTCGGCGTCGGGGTCTGGCACGGGGGCGGCGTCACGCCGGCCGGCGTCAGCAAGAAGGCGCGGGTCTGGCCCTGCGGGTTGGTGCCGACGCCGACGATCTGGCCGCTGTCGTTGATCGAGCGCGCCTCGTGGAACGTCCAGCCGGTCACGTCCGTCGGGATGTCGTTGAGGTCGCGGATGCCATTAATGAGGCTCCAGACGAAGGCGTGGTGGACGCCCGGCGTGACCACCGACGTGCCGACCGCCGTGCCGGTGCTGTCGTTGATGTCGTAGGCGATGCTGCCGCCGCCGAGCGAGCCCATTTCGAGCATGCCCGTATGCTCCGACCAGTAGAAGGCGCGGTAGGGCGGGCTGGCGCCGTCGGCCGAGAGCGTCGAGTAGCCGACCACTTCGCTGGCCTCGTTGACCTCGTGCGCCATGCTGAAGGCCCCGGTGCCGAGCGTGCCGAGGTCTACGGGCGTCGTGCCGGTCATCAGGAAGGCGTGGTTCTCGCCGTTCGCGGTCGCCGAGCGGCCGACGACTTGGCCGAGGTCGTTGATGCCCTTCGCCTCGTTCGAGTCGCCGCCGAGCGTGGCGATGGCGCGCATCCCGCCGGCGCTGTCCCAGATGAAGGCGCGGTCGCCGATGGAGCCGGCCGAGGCCGAGTCTTCGGAGACGCCGACGACGCGGTTCGAGTTGTTGATGTCGAACGCCTGCGACGAGTGGCCGCCGAGGGTGCCGAGGTCGAGCTTGCCGGCCGGGGCCGACCAGAGGAAGGCGTGGCGGGCGGTGCTCACGATCTCCGTGCCGCCGACGGCGTGGCCGAAGTCGTTGATGGAGTAGGTCGCGCCGTGGTTGCCGCCGAAGGTTCCGAGGTCAATCATCGTCGCGCCGGCCCAGACGAAGGGGCGGAGCGTCGAGTCGGGGGCCGTGGACTCGCCGACGACGCGGCCGCAGTCGTCGATGCCGAACGCCTTGCTGTAGGAGCCGCCGAGGGTGCCGAGGTCGGTGACCGTGTACTGGACGGCCTGCGCGCGGCCGCGAGGCGGCAGGGCCGAGTAGGCGAGCGCGACGACGATGAGGGCCACGAGCGGCCACCGCCACTTCCTGAGATAGCGCATGTGGGATTTCTTCACTGTCGGTTGTCGGAAAGGGAACGATGCCGGAAACGAGGCCGAACCGGAACACTTGTCAGGGGAAGGCAACCGGGCGAGGCCGCGCCGTCGAAACGCACGGGCCTTTGATGAATTTAAGGCGGGAGGAGTTGTAAGTCAAATCAAGTTTCGAGTTAAGGCAAAGCAGCGCCCGGCCGCGAGCGAGGGCCGAGGCCGGAGGCCGGGAGCTTGTTAACAGCAAGCCTCTGGTCTCCGGCCTCGGCCCTCACTCACGGCCGGGCCTCCGTCCTGAACTCGAAACCGTCGCCTTACCGGCAGGCGGCGGCCACGGCCTCGTCGAAGATTTCGAGGGCCACGTCCGCGTTCTCCTTCGAGAGGATGAGGGGCGGCGACCAGCGGATGGTGTTGTAGCCCGCGCCGAGGATGATGAGGCCGCGGTTGTAGCACTCCATCTCGACGCGGTCGCGCAGCTCGGGCGCGGGGCGCAGCGAGGCGCGGTCCGCGACCAGCTCGACGCCGATCATCATGCCGAGGCCGCGCACGTCGCCGATGCACTCGTGCTTCCGCATCAACTTCCGCAGGCCGTCTTGCAGGTGCGCGCCGACCTCGGCCGCGTTGGCGACCAGCTCGCGCTCCAGCAGCTCGATGGTCTTCATCGCGGCGGCGAGGGCGACGGGGTTGCCGCCGAAGGTCGAGGCGTGCGCGCCCGGCTTCCAGTCCATCAGGTCGGCGCGCGCCACGCACGCGCCCATCGGCAGGCCCGACGCGATGCCCTTCGCCAGCGTGATGATGTCGGGCCGCAGTCCGTAGTGGTCGCACGCGAACATCTTCCCCGTGCGCCCCATGCCGGACTGCACCTCGTCGACGATCAACAGGATGCCGTGCCGGTCGCAGATGCGGCGCAGCCCTTCGAGAAACTCCTTCGGCGCGGGCACGTAGCCGCCCTCGCCCTGCACCGCCTCGACGACGATGCCGGCGACCTCCTCGGGCGGGGTCGTCGTCTTGAAAAGGCGGTTCTCGATCCAGTCGAGCGAGGCGGCGGCGGCCGTCGCGCCGTCGGTGCGCTCGCCCGTGAAGGGGTGGCGGAAGGCGTTCGGGTAGGGGACGTGCGTCACGTCGAGGAGTTGGCGCTTGAAGCCGCGGCGCTGGGCGACCTTCGAGGAGGTCAGCGAGAGGCTCCCGAGCGTGCGGCCGTGGAAGCTGTTGAAGAAGGCGAGGAACTTCTCGCGGCCCGTGGCGTGCATGGCGAGCTTGAGCGCGGTCTCGATGGCCTCGGTGCCGCTGTTGGCGAAGTGCGTCTTGGTCGGCGACGGCACGGGCACGATCTCGTCGAGCTTGCGCGCGAGGTCGGGCATGTGGCGGTAGTAGAAATCCGTCCCGCACATGTGGATGAGGCTGGCGGCCTGCTCCTGAATCGCGCCGACGATCTCGGGGTGGCAGTGGCCGGTCGAGCAGACGGCGACGCCGGCGTTGCAGTCGAGGAAGAGGTTGCCGTCCGGGTCTTCGACCCACACGCCGGAGGCCCGCTCGGCGACGAGCTGGTAGTCGGGGCGGGGGTACGAGGGCGTGACCCACTGGCGGTCGACCTCGATGATCCGGCGGCCCTTCGGCCCCGGCAACTCGGTCTTGATCTCCGGCCTCTTCGGCGGCGCAGCGGTGGTCATAAACTTCTCTCCTTTCGGAAGGCGCGAGGGTGACAAGGACTCGGGCGGAAAAGAGCGCGTGGCGGAAGGAGACGGGAGAGGGCTAGTCCGCGAACAGATTCGCGCGCGCGTCGAGCGGGCGGGAGTGGAGGAGCGAAGGCATAAAAAGAGTCGTCAGTCGTCAGTCGTTACCTGTCCGTTTCGTCCTGAGTTTTTTCTCTTAACTGAGAACTGATGACTGACGACTGACGACTTGAATCTTAGCATCACGCGCCGCGGCGTTTCCAGCGGACGCCGTCGCGTGTGTCTTCGAGGGTGATGCCGCGGGCGGCGAGCTGGTCGCGGATTTCGTCGGCGCGGCGGAAGTCGCGGCGGTGGCGCGCCTGCTGGCGCTCGTCGATGAGCGCTTGGATGTCGGCGTCCAGCAACTCCGCCTCGTCGCGGCCGAAGACGTTGAGGACGGAGTTGAAGCGCTCGACCGTCTCAAGGATGTCGCGGCGGTCGTCCTCGCGCAGCGCGCAGGCGTCGAGGGCGCGGTTGGCCTCGGTCTTGAGGCTGTGGACGGCGGCGAGCGCGACCGAAGTGTTGAGGTCGTCGTCCATCCCGGCCTCGAACTCCTCGCGCGCGCGGGCGACCGCCGCGCGCAGCTCCGGGTTCGAGCCCGCCTCGGTCTTCGCCTCCTTCAGGCGCGTGCGGAAGTCGCGCAGGGACTGGACGGTCTTCTCCGCGCCGCGCAGGCCCTCGAAGGTGAAGTTGAGCTGCTTGCGGTAGGGGACGCTGAGGAGCAGGTAGCGCACGGCCGAGGGGTCGAAGCCGCGCTCCTTCAGGTCGCGGAAGGTGTAGAAGTTGCCCCTCGACTTCGACATCGTCTCGCCCTCGACCTTGAGGTGCTCGGCGTGCAGCCAGTAGCGCGCGAACTGCTTGCCCGTCGCGCCCTCGCTCTGCGCGATCTCGTTCTCGTGGTGCGGGAAGACGAGGTCGATGCCGCCGGCGTGGATGTCGAAGGTCTCGCCGAGGTGCTTCATCGACATCGCCGAGCACTCGATGTGCCAGCCGGGGCGGCCCTCGCCGAGCTCGGTCTGCCACGCCGGCTCGCCCTCTTCGTCCTTCGCCTTCCAGAGCGCGAAGTCGCGCGCGTCCTCCTTCTCGTAGCGGTCGGTGTCGATGCGGTCGCTGCCGCCGACGATGTTGCCCTCGAAGTTGATCTTCGAGAGCTTGCCGTAGTCGGGGAACGAGCTGATGCGGAAGTAGTAGGAGCCGTCCGACTCGTAGGCGTGACCCTTCGCTTCGAGCCGCTTGATGATGTCAACCATCTCGGGGATGTGGCGCGTGGCGCGCGGGACGATGTCGGGGCGCTCGCAGCCCAGCGCGTCGAAGTCCTCCCAGAGCGCCTCGATGTAGCCGGCCGTGTAGTCGTCGAGCGAGAGGCCGCGCTCCTGCGAGAACCTGATGATGCGATCCTCCACGTCCGTGATGTTCATCACGTGCGTGAGGCGGAAGCCCTTGTGCCTGAGGTAGCGGCGCAGGGTGTCGGCGAAGACGCCCATCGTGCGGAAGTTGCCGATGTGCGCGTAGTCGTAGACGGTCGGCCCGCAGACGTAAAACCTGACCTCGCCCTCGACCATCGGGCGGAACTCTTCGAGCCGGCCGGAGAGGGTGTTGAAGAATCTAAGCATCGGCGAAAGTCTAGGCAAGGAAAGAGGGCGAGTCAAACTTGAGCGCCGGGCGCGGCGCGGGTTTAGCGGCGGAAATGCTCGAAGCCGCCGGGCCGGAGCGG
>DATMVI010000526.1:0-6615 GCA_035563275.1 Pyrinomonadaceae bacterium | reverse complement strand
CCCGAGAACGACACGGCCCGCGCGCGCTTCTTCCCCGAGCGGCGCGACGGGCGCCGGGGCCGCCCCGGGCCGCGCCGGGCCGTCGTCGTCCTGCCGCAGTGGAACGCCGACGCCGAGAGCCACGTCGCGCTCTGCCGCCTGCTCGCGCGCCTCGGGATAGCGGCGCTGCGACTGACGCTCCCCTACCACGAGGAGCGGCGGCCCGCCGACCTTGAGCGCGCCGACTTCCTCGTCTGCTCGAACGTCGGGCGCACGCTCCAGTCCATGCGCCAAGCCGTGCTCGACGCGCGCGCGGCCGTGGACTGGCTCTTCCGGGAGGGCTACGAGCGGGTCGGCGTGGTCGGCACGAGCGTCGGGTCTTGCACGGGCTTCCTCGCCTTCGCCCACGAGCCGAGGCTGGCGGCCGGCGTCTTCAACCACGTCTCCGGCTACTTCGCCGACGTGGCGTGGCGCGGCATCTCGACGCGCCACGTCCGCGCGGGGCTGGAGGGCGTTTTGACGCTCGAAGAGCTGCGGCGGCTGTGGCTCCCGATCAGCCCGATGCCCTTCGCCGAGCGGCTGCTCGAAAGCCCCGCCCGCCCGATGCGCTTCATCGCCGCGCGCCACGACCTGACCTTCCCCGCCGACCTCTCGCGCGACGTGATCGAGCGCGTCCGCCGCCTCGGCCTCCCGCTCGACGTGACGTGGCTCCCCTGCGGCCACTACACCAGCGGCGAGCGCCCGTGGGTCTACCTCGACGGCTGGAAGATCGTCACCTTTCTGCGGAAGCATCTCTGAAAAAGAGTAGACAGTAGACAGTAGTCAGTAGTCAGTAGGCGCTCCGCGCGAAGGCCGCCGACGCCGACACCCTAACGAGACGCCGCCGAAGGTCTTCCTACTGACTACTGACTACTGACTACTGACTACTGTCTGCTGTCTACTCTTCTTGACTCCCCGTCCTTTTTGGCTTAGAAGCATCTAGTCTTACTGAAACGTGAGCGGAGGAGGCCGAGATGTCCGAGGAGAGGAAAGAGAGAACCTGCGCGAACCCGCCGTGTAGCTGCCCCGTCGAGCAGGGCGAGAAGTATTGCAGCGTCCACTGCCAGAGCACGCCCAACACCGTGCAGATCGACTGCGACTGCGGTCACGACACCTGCGCCGGCGACTTCTAAAGCCGGGTGGAAAAAGTTTCGGGCCGCGAGTTGCGGGCTTCGAGTTAAAGACAATTTCTTAACTCGAAGCCCGCAACCCGCGACCCGAAACTTTTTTAGACCCTCTCGCCGGCGGCGACGCCCGCGACGAGGCGGACGAGTTCGGCCGGGTCTACCGGCTTGGGGACGTGGAGGTGGAAGCCGGCCGCGAGCGCGAGCGCGCGGTCGCCCTCGCTGGCGTAGGCCGTGAGCGCGATGGCCGGCACGCTCCCGCCCTCCTCCAGCCCGAGCGCGCGGACGCGGCGGATGAGTTGGTAGCCGTCCTCGCCCGGCATCCCGATGTCGGCCACGAGCACGTCGGGCCGCGACGCGCCGAACTCGGCCAGCGCCGCCGCCGCGTCGGCCGCCGTCGTCACACGCGCCCCGCCCTGTTCGAGCACCACCCGGATCAAGTCGAGCGCGTCCTGCTCGTCGTCCACGACGAGCACGCGCAGCCCCGAAAGAATCGCCGGCTGCCGGCCGCCGGCCGCCGACTGTTCTCCCGCGACGCCGTCGCCGTCATCCGCACCCCGCGGCCCGTCGCCCGCGATCCGCAGCGCCGGCAACTCGATCGTGAAGGTCGAGCCGCGCCCCTCGCCCCCGCTCTCGGCCGTGACCGTCCCGCCGTGCAGCTCGACCAAGTGGCGCACGATTGCCAAGCCCAGCCCGACGCCGCCGTAGGCCCGCGTCGTGGACTGGTCGCCCTGCCGGAAGCGGTCGAAGACGTGCGGGAGGAAGTCGGGGCGGATGCCGATGCCGTTGTCGGTGACGGTGAGGCGGACGTGGCCGCCCGCGCCGCGCGAGACGCGCACGCGCACCTCGCCGCCGAGCGGCGTGAACTTGACGGCGTTAGCCAGAAGGTTCCAGACCACCTGCTGCAAGCGCCCGGCGTCGGCCATCACCGGCCCCGCGCCGGGGTCGTAGAGCGCCGCGAGCCGGATGTTCTTGGCCGCGGCCGCGGGCCTCACCGTGTCCATCGCCGCCTCGACCACCGAGCGCAGGTCGGTCGGCTGCGCGTCGACCCGGAGCTTGCCCGTGATGACGCGCGAAACGTCGAGGATGTCGTCCACGATCTGCTGCTGCGTGCGCGCGTTGCGCTCGATGATCTCGACGGCGGTCGTCATGCTCTTCTCGTCGAGCCGCCCCGAGCGCAGCATGTGCGCCCAGCCGAGGATGGCCGTCAGCGGCGTCCGCAGCTCGTGCGAGAGGGTGGCGAGGAATTCGTCCTTGAGCCGGTTCGTCTCCTCGGCGACCTCGCGGGCGCGCGTCTCGAACTGTAAGAGCCGCTGGTTCTCGATGGCGACGGCCGCGAGGTTGGCCGCCATCCGCATCGCCGTGACGTGCTCCTCGCGGTAGGCGTGGTTCTCGTAGGACTGCACCTCGACGGTGCCGACGATGCGCCCCATCGTCGCCATCGGGACGACGAGCGACGACTGCGGCCGCAGCTGGTTGTCGGGGCCGACGAGGACGCCCATCTGCCCGCGCCCCTTCTGCTTCATCTCCCAGTAGTCGTTGGTGATGACGATCTGCTTGGTGCGCACGGCCCGGCTGTTCGGCCCCTCGGAGGTGACCGGCATCGGCGGCAGTTGCGAGACGTCAACCTCCTCGCCGTCGCCCCACGCGTACTGCGCCGTGCGCACGTCGCGCTGCTCGTCGTAGAGCGAGATGAAGATGCCGATGGAGGGGACGGAGACGAGCGCGAAGTCGCGCAGGTCGCGGAAGACGGTGAGGTGGTCGCGCGCCGTGCCGAGCGACTCGGCGAGGTGCGTGAGGCGGTGCAGCAGCGTCTCGTACTCGCGCAGCGCCCGGCGCTCGGCCTCGTTGACGGCCTCCTCGGCGCGCTTGCGCTCGCTGAGGTCTGAGGAGACGCCGACGACGCCGACCAGACGCCCCCCGGCGTCGAGGATCGGCGCGTCCGTGACCAGCGCCGGGAAGGTCGTGCCGTCGCGGCGGCGCACCAAGAACTCGCCCGACCACGTCCGGCCCGCCCGCAGGCTCGACATGATCTCGTCCGCCTGCGCGTTCGACGTTTCGGCCGGCGTCACTTCGACGACGGGGCGGCCGACGACTTCCGCGGCCGACCAGCCGTAGAGCTTTTCGGCGTGGCGGTTCCAGTAGATGATGCGGCCGGCGGCGTCGGTGGCGATGACGGCCTGCTCGACCGCGTCGAGCAGGTGCGCGTGGAAGCGCAGCCGCTCCTCGTGCGGGGCGGCCGCGCGCAGGGCGGCGAGTTCGGCGCGCAGGGCGGCCACCTCGGCGAGCAGTTCTTCGCGACTGGGGTCGCGGTCGTGCGTGGGGGACATCGGAACGTAGACAGCGGTCAGCAGTCAGCAGCCGGAAGACATTCGGGACTTCGCTCCGAAGCGGGTTCGGGGTGTGGGGTGTCGGCTCGCTCGGAACGGCCGCGCGCCGGCGTCGGCCTCCGGTCGCGTCCGGGTGTCTTCGTGGTCGGGCGTCGCCGGGCGTGCGTCCGCGGGGGACTCTGTCCGGCGCGGCGTATTATCAACCCGCGGCGGCCACTTCGCCAAACGCCACGGGGCCGAAACCCGCGGGCGGAACCGCCCGGCTCACTTCGCGAGGCGGAAGAAAACGTCTTCGAAGGGCGCGTCGGGCAGCGCGGCGAGCCGGCGCAGTTCGGCCGGCGTGCCTTCGGCGGCGAGCCGCCCGCCGCGCATCACGCCGACGCGGTCGGAGACGCGCTCGACGAAGCTCATCACGTGCGACGAGATGAGCAGGGCGCGGCCGGCGTCGCGCTCGCTCTCGATGCGCTCGCGCAGCTTGCGCATCATCTCCACGTCGAGCCCGTTCAAGGGTTCGTCCAGAACGAGCACGCGCGGCTCGCCGACGAAGGCGGCCGCCAGCCCGAGCTTCTTGCGCATCCCGAGCGAGTAGCCGCCGACCCACTTGCCCTGCGCCTCGCGCAGCTCGAAGAACTCCAGCTCGGCCCCGACCGACTCGGCGCCCGCGCCCTTGAGCCCCGCCACCAGCCGCAGGTACTCGCGCCCGGTGAGGCGCTGGTAGAAGTACAACTCTTCGGGCAGGTAGCCGAGACGGCGGCGCGCGGCGAGCGCCCGCCGCCGCACGTCCTCACCGCACACGCGGACGCCGCCCGCGTCCGGCTCGCTCAGGCCGACGACGAGGCGCATCAGCGTGGACTTCCCCGCCCCGTTCGCCCCGACCAGCCCGTACGTCTCGCCCGCCGCCACGCGCAGACTCACGCCGCCCACGGCCACCACCTCGCCGTAAGCCTTCCGCGCCTCCTCGACCTCGATGAGATGGGACATAAAGGGGTAGACGGTAGACAGTAGTCAGTAGTCAGTAGTCAGTGGAAAGCATTCGCTGATGAATCGTCAAGGGTGTCGGCTTCGGCATCGGTCACGCGGGGCGCTACTGTTTACTGTCCACTTGCTCGATGTGAAAGTGCGCGCGGTACTGCGCGCGCAGGAGCATCTGCGGCAGGCCGTAGGTGTAGAGCGCCAGCCCCATCGGCCAGATGAAGGCCGTGAAGCCGCCGCCCGCGAGCGCCAAGCAGGCGACCATGATGACGGCGAGCCCCGGCTGATCCGGCGTCTCGAAGGCGAGCACGCCCGCGAGCGTGCTCACGATCCACCACAGCCAGAGGCACTCGGCCAGCAGCGGCGCGACGTAGAAGGCCGGCGACGCGCCGCACAGGCACCCGACGGCCCACGCCGCCAGCGCCGCCGGCAGCGTCACGGCGCGCGCGTAGTAGAGCTTCGCCCGCCACGCGTCCGCGCCCGGCACGCCCGCCGCGCGCTCCAGCCAGAAGTGCGGCGACTGGTACGCGACCAGCACCGGCACGAGCGCCGCCAGCGTCGCCGCCGCCAGCACGCAGGCGAACTTCACGGCCAGCACCGCCGGCAGCCACGTCGCGTCGAGCCACGACGAGCCGGACGGGCCGCCCGCCGCCGGCAGCAGCCCCGACATCAAGACCGCCGCCAGCACCGCCATCCACAGCGCCGCGACGACGGCCACCGCGTAGACCGCCGACGAGAAACCTCTGACCGTCAGCCGCAGGTCGCGCGCCAGCTGCGCCCTCACCGAGTCCGACCCGGCGAAGCGGCGCAGAAGGTTTTCCACGTCGGGGCCGCGCCGGTCGCGCGCCCGCAGGCGCTTCGCGTACTCGATGTCCGACCCCCGCCACCTCCGGTGGAGCGCGAGCGCCGACGCGTACAGCCCCGCCGCCAGCAAAGCCCCGGCCGCGAGCGCCGCCCCCCGCTCGCCCGCCGCGAGGTGGGCCGGCTTGACGACGGCGAGCAGCAGCGCGCCGCCCGCCACGGAGGCAACCGCCGTCAGGCACAAAGCCGCCAGCGCGTGCGCGCGCCCGCGCTTGTGCCCCCAGTGAATCCACTGGAGCGCGGCGAAGATTTGGGCCGACGCGAGGACGGCGACCAACAGCGCGAGCGCCGCCGCGAGCGTCAAGTCCGCCGCGCCGCCCCGCACCAGCGCGCGCGCCACGACGGCGACCACGGCCACCGCCGAAGCCCTCACGACTCTGCGCGCGAGCGCCGCGTGCAGGTGCGTGTCGGCCCCGACCGGCAGCGTGTCGAGCAGGGCCTCGGGCCGCCGCTGGTGGTAGATTTCCGCGCTCGCGCGCGACATCGCCAGCACGACGAGGCACAGCGTCGCGAGCGCCGCCAGCGCCAGCGCCTCGCCGCGCGCCGGCTCCCACCCCGCGTCTTGCAGGATGCGCCCCACGCCGAAGTAGGTCATCCCCAGAACGAGCGGCGACAGGATGAGCAGCGTGTAAAGGTTCTGCCGCGCCCAGCGCAGCCCGTCCAGCACGACAGCGCCGACGATGAGCCGCAGTTGGAACATAGCAGACGAGTAGACGGTAGCCGGTAGTCAGTAGAAAAGCATTCGCTCTCGAACCGTTCGCGTTATCAGCGTCAGTCGTCGCGGCGCGGGGCGCTACCGGCTACTTCCTTCCCCCCTTCCTTTCGAGGGCGGCGGCGATGCGGTTTTCGAGGACGAGGTCGGGCGAGTAGTTTTCGAGCTGGAGGAAGTGCGCGGCCGCGCGGTCGAGCGCGGCCTGCGGGACGAGGCCGACGACTTCGCTCCCCAAGACTTCGACGCCGAGCCGCTCGGCCTCGCGGCGGACGGCCTCGAAGGCTTGGTGCAGGTTCGTCCGCTCGTAGCTCGTCAGGTTCATCGAGACCTGCACGACGCCGCGCGTCTTCAGCTCGAAGCCGAGCGCCTTCAGGCCGGGCAGGCCGCCGCCGCGCTCGCGCACGGCCCGCGCCACGGCCCGCGCCGCCGCGAGGTCGTCCGTCTTCAGCGTCACGTTGTAGGCGATGAGGAGCGGGCGCACGCCGACGATGCAAGCGCCGGCCGTCGGGTGGAGGGCCGGCGCGCCCACGTCGGGCGCGCGTTCGGGGAGCGTGCCGATCTGCTCACGCAAAAGCTCGAAGCCGCCGCGCCGCACGTC
>DATMVI010000525.1:0-3056 GCA_035563275.1 Pyrinomonadaceae bacterium | reverse complement strand
GAGCAGGTGGCGGCCGTGCTCGAACTCGAACGCGACGGCATGTACTTCAGCACCGACTTCTCGAAGAGCATCCTGCACTCGGTGGCCGCGCCCGGCGCGTCGCAGCACTTGGCGATGCTCGCCTTCGACGTCGCCGAGTTCCGCGACGCGCGCGTGCGCCGGCTGCTGGAGCGCCACGGCTGGTTCCAGACCGTCCTCAGCGACCTGCCGCACTTCACCTACCTCGGCCTCCCCGAAGAGGAACTGCCCGCGCGCGGCCTCCGCCGCGTCGTCATGCACGAGCAGGCGTTCTGGGTTCCCGATCTGGGGGACGACGGGTAGGCGGAGGAAGTAGCCGGTAGTCAGTAGCCAGTAGACAGTAGCGCCCCGCGTTATTGTTGCCGACGCCGACACGCCGACGATTCGATGGCGAATGTTCTTCTACTGGCTACCGGCTACTGCCTCTTTACTTTTCCAGCCGTTTGAGAAAGACTGTCGCGCGCCCGTGGGGGCCAGAGGTCTCTCGCCTGTGAAGTAGGCCGGCCGGTTCGGCCTGACCCGGTCCAAACCAATCGAATCAGACGGAGTTCCCCCGCGGCGGGGAGGCGACCGCCGGAAGCCCGCCGCGCACCGCTTCGGTAAAGGAGACAGTGATGACCATTTGCACAACTTGCGGGGCCGAGAACGCCGACGGCGTGCGCTTCTGCGTCAAGTGCGGCACCGCGCTCGTGACGGCCCCGCCCCCGGGGTCGTGGCAACAGCCGAGCGGCAACCTCGGCGCGCAGGGCGGCGGCTCGGCGGGCTGGGGCAGCAGCCAGAGCGGCGGGCTGAACAACCCGAGCGGCGGCTTCGGAACCCCCGGCTACACGCCGCCCGCCGCGCCGCTCTCGCCGCAGGGCTACGGCTACGGCCAGCCGGCGACGACCACGGGGCCGGGCGGGATGCCCTACGCCGAATGGGTTGACCGCGCGCTGGCCGCGCTCATCGACGGCGGGCTGGTCATGGCCGGCGTCATCATCCTCTACATCATCATCGGCATCATCGGCGGGCTCGGGAGCGCCGCGCTCGGGTCGATCTCGGAAGACCTCGGCGGCCTCGTCGGCTCGGCCTCGTGCTGCGTCTTCTTCGTGCTGCCGCCGCTGGCCGCCTTCATCGTCGGCCTCTACAACAAGGTCTATCTCATCAGCCAGCGCGGCTACTCCATCGGGCAGGGCGTGATGAACCTGAAGGTCGTGATGGGCGACGGCGGCCCCGTCCAGCTCGGCACGGCCATCCTCCGCCTGCTCGTCCAGATGGGCCTCGGCGTGATCCCGTTCGTCGGCTTCATCCTCGCGATCCTCAACCTGCTCTGGCCGCTCTGGGATCCGCAGAAGCAGACCCTGCACGACAAGGCCGTCGGCACGTTCGTCATCAAGAGGGGTTAAGGCCGGGATGTCCGTGGGCGTGAGTTTTAACGCGGGGCGGGCGGCGGCCGGCGTCACGGGCGCGGCGCTCGTCGCCGCCCTCTTCGTCACGCGCTCTCTGGCGGCGGCGACGCCGCAGGCCGTCTACTTCGCCGGGAGCGAGCTGGACTGGGCCTGCTCCGTCAGGCAGCAGTTCGGCGTCCCGTGCCCGGCCTGCGGCCTGACGCGCAGCGTCCTGCTGACGCTGCACGGCCACCTCGGCGCGGCCTTCGGCGTCAACCCCGGCGGGCCGCTCGTCGTGCTCGGCGTGGCGCTGCTCGCCGCGCTGCTCGTCGCGCTGGCCCTCCCGCGCCGGCCCGGCGCCGCGGCCGACCCCGACCGCCTCGTCCGCCGCGTCGTCCTCGGCGTGTCCGCCTACGGCTGCCTGACGGCGGTCGTCCTGCTCGCGCACTGGATCAGAGCCCTGAACTGAAGTCTTCGGGGTGAAAACTCACAAAATTTCTTGCGCGGCCGCGCAAAAGTGCTACACTCTCGCCGTGCCCGGTCGCTCCCGCAACGGCCGGGCCTAGTCAACTCCCCGAATCGAGAAACAACCGAATAGTTCTGACTCGTACCGCTCGGTCACGCCCCCTCTTCTCCGCAGCCCCGTCAGAGAACAGAGCGCGCCGTCCGCAGCGACCCTTTTTCCCGTACGAGAGGGTCACAAGATGGACACCCCCCAGATCATCGCCGGGCGATTCCGCATCGAATGCGAAATCGGCCGCGGGGGCATGGGCACGGTCTACCGCGCCTCGCACCTCGGCCTCCAACGCCCCGTCGCCGTCAAAGTCTTAAAGCAGGAGTTCGCCGCCCAGCCCGACGTGGCCGAGCGCTTCATGCGCGAGGCGCGGACGATGGCGCGCCTGCGCCACGCGCGCGCCGCCATGATCTTCGACGCCGGCCACCTCGCCGACGGCCGCCCCTTCATCGTCATGGAGTACGTCGAAGGCTCGACCCTCGCCGAGACGCTCGCGCGCGAGGGGCACTTCGACCCGGCCCGCGCCGTCACGGTCGCCGCCGAAATCTGCGACGTGCTCTCCGAGGCGCACGCCCTCGGCATCGTCCACCGCGACCTCAAGCCCTCGAACATCATGCTCAACGAGCGCGGCGTCTGCGTGCTCGACTTCGGCATCGCGAAGGTCTTGCAGAACTCGGCCGACGTGACGCGCACGCACGCCACGACCGAGTCCGGCCTCGTCATCGGCACGCCGCGCTACATGTCGCCCGAGCAGTGCCTCGGCCACGCGGTCGGCCCCGCCTCAGACCTCTACAGCGTCGGCGTCCTGCTCTACGAGATGCTCGCGGGCCGCCCGCCCTTCCTCGACACGCTCTCCTCGGCCGTCCTCGTCAAGCAGGCGACGGCCACGCCGCCGCCTTTGCTCGCGCTCGCGCCCGAATGCCCGCGCCCGCTCGCCCTCGCCGTCCACACGCTGCTCGCCAAGACGCCCTCGCACCGGCCGGCGAACGCCGCCGAGGCGCGACGCCTGCTGGAGCGCGCGGTCGCGCCGCCGGCGTCGGCCGCCGAGGGCGAGGGCGGCATCGAGCCTTTGGCCTCGACCATCGGGGCGCTCGACTCCGGGCGCTACGCCTTCACGCGCGTCGCCACGCTGTTCACGGTCGCCGCGATGCTCACGG
>DATMVI010000524.1:0-6214 GCA_035563275.1 Pyrinomonadaceae bacterium | reverse complement strand
GCCCGCCGCGGCGGGCGTTTCGGGCGGCGCGGGCCGCCTACTTCTTCTTGCGGAACTCCTTGATGGTCTCGCGCAGCCGGGCCGCGTCGGGCGCGTCGGGCGCGAGGCGCAGGTAGGTCTCCAGCTCCTCGGCCGCCTGCTTGTACTGACCCTTGTTCCAGTAGATGCCGCCGAGGTAGTAGTGGGCGAGGGCGAGCTGGGGGCCGCCGGCCCCGAGGGCGCTCTTGAACTCGGCCTCGGCCCCGTCGAGGTCGCGCCGCTTGACGAGGATCAGGCCGAGGTAGAAGCGCGCCCACGGCGAGGAGGCGTTCTTGCTGAGGGCCTTGCGGAACTGCTCCTCGGACTCGGAGAGGCGCTGGAGGTCGAGCAGCGCGCGGCCGTAGGCGACGAGCGTGTGGTGTTCCTCGGGCGCGAGCTTGAGGGCCGCGCCGAGCGCCTCGGCCGCCTTCTCGGGCCGCTTCAGCTTGAGGTAGGTGACGCCCAGCTCGTTGAGGGCGAGCGGGAAGTTGGGGTGGGCCTCGACGGCCATCTTGAGGAGGTCGGCGGCCCGCTCGTGCTCGTTGCGGCGCGCGTGCTCCATCCCGCGCTGGTAGAGTTCGGCGGCCTGCTTCGGGACGTTGGCGAGCGCGGCGTTGAGCACGCCGGGCTGGGCGAGGTCGGACGACTCGCGCTTGGGCCGGAGGTAGATTTGCAGCGTGATGGGGCGCGAGAAGGGCGTGCCGATGATGCCGTTCCTCGTCCGGATGGTGGTCGGGTCGATCGACACCGACTCGCGCACCGTCTCGAAGTCCTCGCCGCCCTCGACGACGACGGTGTAGCTGCCCGGCCGCAGCAGGGTGAAGCGGAAGCTGCCGTTCGGGTCGGAGAAGACGTAGAGGTCGCCGTGGCCGGAGCTTTCCAGCTTCACCTTGAGCCGGAGGTCGGAGCGCCGGCCCGAGGGGCCGACGAGCCGCCCCTGAATGGTGTGGTTGCCGCCCGTGCCCGAACTCTCCGTCCCGCCGACCTGCGCCGGGGCGGGGGCGGCGGCGGGCAGGCAGGCGAGCAGCAGGAGTGCGGCGCGGGAGGCGAGGGGGGCGCGGCGGCGAAGAGTGCGGGCCTTCGGGAAGAACATGGTCACAAAACCCCTTCAGAGCGGACGCGGCCGACGGCGGATGTCAGTTGATGTCGCGGAGGATGATGGCCGAAGCATAGCACAGGATAAAGAAAGGGAGGGGCGAAAATTTTCGCCCCTCCCGGAATCTTCCACGCGCCCCGGAGGGTCCGTGAAAGCAAGCGGTTAGAACTGGAACTTGACGCCGAGGCGCAGGGCCGACGGGAACTGGAAGATCGTCCCCGTGCCGTAGAACGGGTTGCCCGTCGGCGGGATGCCGGGGGCGCCGGAGTTGATCTGGAACGTGTCGTCCTCGCGGATGGCGCGCTGCGCGTTCGTCACGTTGAACCAGTCGAGCTGGAACCTGAGCTGGCGGTCTTCGCCGAGGTTGATCGGGTAGTACGCGCCGAGGTCGAGGTTGTAGGTGGTGGGCGTGCGGTTGCTGCCCGTGAGCGGGTTGATCGCCGTGCCGCGCGGCAGGCCGAAGCCCTCGTTGTCGCCGTAGAGCGGGTGCGGGATCAGCTGGTTGAACGGGATGCCCGACTGCGCGCGGAACGAGGCGCTCGTCAGCAGGCCGAACGGCCAGCGGTAGCTGCCGTCGAACTTGAACTGGTGCGGGCGGTCGTTCGGGAGCCGGCCGTAGAGGCCGTTGAGCAGGCTGACGAGGTCGAACAGCGAGGTGATGTTCGGGTCAGACTGGCCGTTGTCGTTGCGGAACAGGCCCTCGTAGTTACCGATCAGGCTGGAGAAGACGTAGGAAGCGATGAACTGGTAGTTGTTCGTGAAGCGCTTCGTTGCCGAGAACTCCAGCGCGCGGTAGTAGCGGCGGGCGCGGCCGAAGCAGCCGATGGCCGGGTCGGCGCAGGCCAAGTCTTCGGTCGTGACCGGGTTGAGCGGGTCAACGCGGCGGCCGGGGTTGAAGAGGAAGTAGGTGGTGCCGTCGTCGAACGAGCCGTCCTCGATGACGTTGTCCTGCGCGCGGTAGATGCCGCGGAAGTTCAGCGCCAGATCGCGGATGATCTCGTACTCGACGCCGGCCGTGTACTCGTCAACCGACTGCGGCGAGAGGCCGGGGTCGATCGGCGTGACGTGGTTGCCGAGGTTGCCGAAGTTGGTGATGTCCTCGGAGCCGGGGACGCCGTTGATGCGGCTCACGTTCAGGTTCCAGTCGTTCTGGATGGCGTTGCCCGAGGCGCGGACGTTGATGTCGAGCGGGATCGGCGTCTCGATGAAGCGCGCGAAGTTGGCGAAGACCTTGCCGCGGCCCTGACCGGTGAAGTCCCAGATGAAGCCGAGGCGCGGCTGGAGGTTCGCGATGAAGTCGTTCAGCGCGATGTACTGCTGGCCGCCGAGCGAGTGGGCCTGCTGGAAGTCCCAGCGGAGGCCGAGGTTGAGCTGGAGGTTGCGCGTGACCTTGTAGTCGTCCTGAATGTAGAAGCTCTCGGTGTTCGTCGTGACGAACTCGCCCCCGGTGTTGAGGCTGAAGTCGCGCGCGCGCACCACGTCGATGACGAGGAACGGGTTGGTCGGGTTGATCGAGACCGTGCCGGTCGTGGCGGTGGTGATGCCGGTGCCGGCGAGCGCGCCCTCGTCGATGAGCAGCTGGACGTTGGCCGTGCGCGAGGCGCTCGGGCAGGTCACGGTGGCGCCGTCGCGGGCGCAGACCGCCCACCGGTTCTCGATGCGGTACGGCGCGGCCGGGACGCCCTCGGCGTTGAAGTTCAGCGCCGGGCCGGTCGAGCGGGTGTCGATCCGGTAGCGGTTCTGGTTGAACTCGAAGCCGTACTTGAAGGTGTGCTTGCCCCAGATGTTCTGGAGGCGGGCGGCCGCCTCGTAGCGGTCGCGATCCTGCGACGACTCAAGGCCGAAGCCCTGCCGCACGAAGTTACGCTGGACGGTGCCGCCCGAGCCCTCGACGAAGGCGAGGCGCAGGCCGGTGGCGTTGACCACGTCCGACTCGACCGGGGCCACGATGGAGCCGCCGCGCAGCACGGCGAAGCGGTCGGTGACGAGCGTCTCGTCAAGCTCCGGGAGCGTGTTGGCGCGCTGGAAGTGGGCGCCGAAGGAGAACTCGCCGATGAAGCTGGGCGAGAAGGTCGAGTTGAGGCGGGCCGCGTAGTTCGAGCCGCCGGTCTCGATGGTGCCGCGGAAGCTGCGCGGGTCGGCGCCGAAGCCGGAGAGGCCGAAGAGGTGGCCTTCCTGCGTCGTGAAGTCGCCGAAGGTCGAGAAGTTCAGGGTGTGGTTGATCGAGGGGCCCCACGTGATCTTGCCCGCGTAGAACGGGGTGGTGATCTCGTTGTTGACCTCGTTCAGGAAGGTCTGCGTCAGGAAGTAGTTCTCGCGGCGCTGCGGGTTGAAGGCGGCGAAGAACCAGAGCTTGTCCTTGACGATGGGGCCGCCGATGTCGGCGCCGGCGTCGATCTCGGAGAAGCCGTTCGGGGCCGCGCCCGTGAAGGGGATGGCCTCGGACTTGACCTCGCGCACCATGCCCTTCGTCGTCAGGTAGCCGAAGACGTCGCCGCGGAAGTCGTTCGAGCCGCTCTTCGTGATGACGTTGAAGACGCCGCCCGTGGACTTGCCGATGTCGGCGCCGTAAGCGCCGGTCAGCACTTGGACTTCCTGCACGAACTCGAACGGGAGGTTCGCGCCCGAGCCGCCGAAGGCCGGGTCGGAGACGTTCACGCCGTCGAGGATGTAGTTGTTCTCGGGGCCGGACGAGCCGCCGACGGACGGGTCGCGGTCGCGGCCCGAGGCGTCGCGCAGGCCCGAGCGCGAGACGGTCGGCGCGATGCTGTAGAGCGACTGCACGGTGCGCTGCGTCGGGAAGTTCGAGAACTGCTCGGTCGAGACGTTCGTGCCGGTCGTGTTGGTCGAGACGTCAACGGCCGCGCCGGAGCTGGCCGTGACCTCGACGGTCTCGGTGGCGCCCGCGGGGCGGAGGGTGACGGCGAGGGTCGAGCGGCGGGTCAGGTTGACCTCGACATCGGCCTGCTCGAAGCGGCCGAAGCCGCGCGCGGCCTCAACCACCAGCGTGTAGCGGCCCGGCGGAATCTGAGGGATGTTGAAGTAGCCCTCTTCGTTCGTCGTCGCCGACTGCTCGCGGATCAGGTTCGGCCCCGTGACCGCCACCGTCACGCCCGGCACGGCGGCGCCGTTGACGTCGACTACCGTCCCCTCAATCGCACCCGTCGTGGTCGTCTGGGCCACGGCGCTCACGGTAAAGAGTGAGAGCGCGAGGGCCAGCACGGACAGGATTCGGATGGGAGTTTTCATGCTAACCATTCCTTTCAGTTGTGTTTAGCTAAACCCAGAAGACACCACTTAAGTTGTGACGCTTTGGCTCAGGAGAATTGCCCGAACGCCTTAGACGCAACTCAAAGGCCACCGCCCGCCACGCCCCCCCCGGCCCCGCCCCGCGAACGATAAACCGTTGAAAATCCAAGATTAAAAATTATGCCGCGGCCCGCCGCGAGCGCCCCTCCCGTGACGCTTATTCAGGCTTCGGAACCGAATTTTTGAAGGCCCCTTCAAAAATTCGGATAAGAGCCGCGGGGGCGTCTCGGGGGGCCGGCCGGGGCAGGCGCGCGCGTGTGCTACAATCCCGGCCCGCCCGCGCCCGGCCGAAGGCCCGTGGCCGCCCGGGCGGGAGAATCCCGTGGCGAGCGCCGCTGTCAAACAACTCCAACTCGCGCCGCTGGGGGCCGGCGACCTGATCGACCGCACGGTCAGGCTCTACCGCCGACACTTCATGGCGCTCATCCGCGCTTCGGCCCCGCCCGTCCTGATCGGGGCCGTCGGGGCCGTGATGTGGTCGGTCGGGGTGCGCTCGGTGGCGCTCACCGAGAGCGACGAGCGGCTGGTCTTCTACGTGCTGCTGGCGGTGGCCGGCGTCTTCGTCCGCTTCGTCGGCCTGCTGGCGCAACTGATCGTGCTCGGGGGCGCGTCGCGCAACCTCGTGACGCACCTTTTGTGGGGCGAGCCGGTGACGGCTCGCCTCATCTACCGCAGCGTGCGCTCGCGCTTCTGGGGCCTGCTCGGCGCGTCTCTGGCGATGGTCGCCTACCTGCTGGTGACGGCCGGGCTGGCCATCTTCCTCTGGTACCTCGTGCTCCTCATCTTCTTCGTGGGCGGCGCGCTGCTCTTCGCCGGCACGGGCGGCCCGACGTGGCTGGCCGCGGTCGCCGCCGTCGTCTTCACTCTGGGGACGGCCGTGCTGTCGGTGTGGCTCTTCTTCTTCACGTCAGGGCGGGCGGCCTACGTCCCGCAGGTGATGATGGTCGAGGGGCGCGGCGTCTTCGACTCCATCGGCCGCAGCGTCGTGCTGGCGCGCGGCAACGTCCGCCGGCTGATGGCGATGTTTTTATTCACGCTCGTCGGCGGCTACTCGGCGCTCTCACTACTCTTCGTCCCTCTGGGCTGGGCCGCCTACCTGCGCGGCCTCAACCCGTTCACGATGGACGCGGCGCGGCTGCCCGTCTGGTACACGGTCGGCGCGGAGGTCGCCCTGCAACTGAGCGTCATCCTGCTCGCGCCGGTCTGGACGATGGGGCTCTCGCTGCTCTACGTGGACGAGCGCGTGCGCCACGAGGGCTACGACATCGAACTGCTGGCGGCGCAGAGGCTCGGCGAAATCCCTTCGCTGCCCCGCGGCGTCAACGCGCCGCTCGCCCCGGCCATCGCGGCCGAGGCCCCGCCGCCCGCCCCGCGCCCGCCCGCGCCCCCCGGCTCGGTGCTCGGCCTCACCGACCGCGCATGAAATCGCCGACGCACAGGCCCGCCCGCCTCGCCGCGCTGTTGACGGCGGCGCTCGCCGCCTTCGCCTTCGCGCACGCCGCGCGGGCCGGGCAGCGGGCGGCGACGCTCGAAGACTACCGCGGGCGCGTCCACGAGGCGGCGCTCGAACTCGACGAACTCGCCGGCGCCGAGCGCGACGCGGGGTGGGAGGCGGAGGTCTTCGGGCTGGTGCGGGAGGCGCTGCCGAGGTCGGAGCGGGTCGAGTGGGCGGGCGGCGCCGTCGAGGTGAATAACGCGTGGCTGCACGACGCGCTCGACGCCTACGAGAAGGCGGGCGACGAGGCGCGGCCCGAGAAGCTGGGCGAGCTGGCCGCGCGGCTCGTCGCGCTC
>DATMVI010000523.1:0-4606 GCA_035563275.1 Pyrinomonadaceae bacterium | reverse complement strand
GCCGCCGTGCGACGAGACGACGCCGATCTCCGAGTTGCTCGCGCCGCCGCGGTTCGCGTTGGCGGCGGCCGGCGTGGCGCGCGCGTTCTCGCGAGGCGGGCCGGCGCTCTGGCCGCCGCAGGCGGCGAGCGAGGCCGCGGCCGAAAGGATGAGGGCCGAAGTCAACGTTCTCATGCGCGAAGCTCCGTTTGCATTGATGAAGACGAACCCGTGGGGATGATACACGCCGGCGCCCGATAACTGACGACCGGTCTCTCAGTCGGCGGGCGACTTCTTCGCGCCGGCCGGGTCGGCGCGGCGCGCCTTCTCAAGCTCTTCGCGCAGACCGGGCAGTTGCGGGTAGGCGGGGTCGGCGCGTTCGAGGCGGTCGAGCATCCCGGCCGCCTCGTCGAACTGCTTCGACTCGATGAGCAGGAAGGCGAGGTTGTGCAGCGAGATGAGGTGCGACGGGTTGCGCTCCAGCGTCTCGCGCAGGACGGACATGGCCTTGTCGGTCTGCGGCGGGTCGCGGAAGTAGTAGCTGGTGGCGAGTTCCGAGCGCACGTCGCCGTCGTCGGGCCGCTTGGCGAGGGCGGCTAGGAACCAGCGCTCGGCGGTGTCGAAGCGGCGCGCGGCGTTATTGGCGTGGCCGAGCTTGACGAGCGTATCGTAGTCGTCGGGGCGGAGCTGGTTGGCGCGCGTCAGGAAGTCGATGGCCTCCTCGAAGTCGCGCGCGTCGAGGTGGGCTTGGGCGGCCTTCGCCTGCGCGTCGAAGTCCCCGGCCCGCTCGCGCGCGGCCTGCGCGGCGGCCTCGGCCGCGCTCCGCAAGCGCTGCCGCTCCTTCACCTCGTTGGTCGGCAAACCCTGCTCGCCGGCCGCGCCCGCGGCCAGAGCCCCGCCCGGCTGGTTCTGGTTCACGTAGACGACGAGGTGGAAGGCGACGACGTACCCGAGCAGCAGCCCGACGGCGGCGAACAGGATGTTCTCTCTGGTCATAAAAAAAGTTTCGAGTTGCGGGCCCCCGGGTCGCGAGTTAAAGACGGCTTGTTTTAACTCGCGGCCCGGGGCCCGCAACTCGTAACTCGATCACGCGTACGAGTGGAGGCCCGGCAGCAGGTAGCTGACGCCGAGGTAGGTGAAGATGACGAGCAGGAAGGCGACGATGGCGAAGTAGGCCGAGGCCCGCCCCGTCCAGCCGCGCGAGATGCGGACGTGGAGGAAGGCCCCGTAGGTGAGCCACGCCACGAACGCGCCCGTCTCCTTCGAGTCCCAGCCCCAGTAGCGCCCCCACGACTCGTTGGCCCAGACCGCGCCCGTCATCAGCAGCAGCGCCAGCCCCGCGAACGTCACGCCCGCCGTCTTGTACATCAGCGAGTCGATCTTCTCGCGCGGGGGCAGCGCCTCGCGCAGCCGCTCGGTGCGGAAGCTGAAGATGATGACGAAGAGGATGGCGGCGAACGCCGTAATCAGCGCCGCCAGCTCGACCGGGTTGGCGTTGAGGCTCAAAAACATCTCGGCCTGCCGGTCGCGGACGAACTCCTCGCCGGCCCGCTCGAGGTTCGCCGCCGGGATCATGGCGATCTGCTCGGGCGCGAGCTTCTGCTGCTCGGCGAGGAAGACGCCGACCTGCCGGAACTGCTGCGGGTTGACGCAGGCCGTGCCCGCCGGCCGCTCGCCCGCGCACACCGCCACGTTCGGCAGCATCTTGACCTGCCACACGAGGAGCACGACGGCGGCGGCCTGCAAGACCAGCGCGCCCTTCAGGAGGTGGTGGCCCCAGCGCCGCGCCGGCTCGCTCGCCCTGTAAAGGTAGAGGCAGAAGGCGACGACGACGCCGGCCAGCGCCAGCCCCGCCAGCATCAGGAAGAGGCCGACGTGGGGGATGTCGGCGCGCAGGGGCAGCGGGAAGCGCGGCGGCAGAAACGTCGAGGCGCGGTAGGTGGCGAAGACGCCGGGGTCGAAGAGCCAGAAGACCGTCCCGCGGCTCACCGTCGCCGTCACGGCGAGGGCGAAGATCGCCGCCCAGATCGCCATCGCCTCAGTCTTCACCCCGTCCTTCAGAAGGTAGACGACCGCGACGGCGAAGCAGACGAGCGCGATGCCGTAGGAGAGCGACGCGATGCCGACGTGGATCGGCCGCCAGTAGGAGTCGAGCACGGGCGGCAGGTTGATGATCTCGCCGCCGATGAAGCGCGCCAGCACGAGGATGAGCGCCGCCAGCGGCAGGCTGATGGCGCCGAGGAAGCGGAAGCTCGGCCGGTGCGCGATCAGGAGCGTCGTGATGCCGGCCCCGAAGGCGAAGGCCAAGCTGAGGTCGTAGAGGTTGGCGAAGGGCACGTAGCGCCAGACCCACGGCATCGGCGTCCCCTGCGAGACGTGGATGGCCCACTCGCGGTCGTAGGCCGCGACCCAGCGCACGCCCCAGCTCGCGAGGTTGAAGAAGACGCCGAGGCCCGCCGCCCACAGGCCGAGCCGCTGGAAGAGGCTCGACGGCGCGTAGAGGTTCGTCAGGTGGAAGACGGCCGCGACGAGGTAGCAGGCCAGCGCCAGCATCATCAGCGACACGTCGCCGATGAAGCGCTCGCCCCCCGCCTGCACCCGCAGGAGCGTCAGCGCCGCCGCGCCCCCGACGACCAGCGCCGCCGGCAGGTAAGACCACAGCGGCGAACTCTGCTTCAGCCCCAGCCCCGGCGCGCCGACCACGGCCGGCTGCTTCAACACTTCACTCATGACTTTTTAACCTCGAAAGCTTCGCCGCCCAAGCCCTCGACGACGCGCCGGAAGCGGTCGCCGAAGGAGAGCTTGTTGCGGTTGGTGTTGCCGCCCAAAGTGACCTGAAACTCGCCCGGCTCGCGCTCCTCGACGACCGCCCAGACGCGCTGGTGCGAGAAGAAGAAGACGCCGGAGAGCGTCAGCCCGAGCAGCGCGAAGCCGACGTAGACGACGGTCGCGCCCGGGTCTTGCTGCACCGAGAGGATGTGCGCCCGCGGCACTTTCTCGAAGTCGACGAGGCGGAAGGTGTAGCCCTCGACCGGCTGCTTGGCGAAGGGCGCGCGCTCGACCATCTCGGGCGTGAAGGCGATGGCGCGGGCCGGGCGCCCGCCCGGCCGCGTGACGGCGAGCGTGGCCGCGGGGTTCTGGTAGTCGCTCGCCTCGGCCATCTCGGAGTTGCTGCCGACGCGGAAGTTGGCCGCGAAGTCCTTCAGCTCGACGCGCGTGCCGTCGGGCAGCTCGGCCGCGCCGTCGCGCGGCAGCGTCACGTCCCAGCCCGCGCCGCCGCCGACGGGCGTGACGCGGACGGTCGCCTGCCGCGCCTTGCCGTCGGCGATGAAGCTGGCCTGAAAGAAGCGGTAGCCGCGGTAGTCGAACGGCTTGTTCATGTGGACGAGCGCCTCGGTCTCCGTGCCGCGCTCGGCGTCTTTAATCCTGATCCGCGTCAGCCAGTCGAGCGTGTTGTCGGCCGTGATCGGCCCCTCCTTGCGGATCAGCTTCTGCTGGATGTCGGTGCACTCGACGGTGAAGGGCAGCTGGTAGGTGGCGAGCGAGACCTGATCGCGCTCGACGATGCGCTCGCTCATCTCGGCGGCCGAGGCGCCGGGTTCGAGCGGCATGTTGCCGACGCGCCCGAACTGCGCGGTGAGGAAGCCGCCGAAGAAGATCGTGAGCAGCGCGACGTGGACGGCGTAGGCGCCGAGTCGGTTCCACGCGCCGCGCTCGCCGAAGACGTAGGTCTTGCCGGCCTTCTCCGTGACGGTCGTCCTGAAGCGGCCGGCGCCGCCCAGCGCCCCCCGCACGCGCTCGACGGCGCGCTCGCGCCCCGCCTCCGAGAGCCTCACGTCCGCGCTCTGCTCCTGCCCGCGCAGCCAGCGCTCCGAGGGGTCGAGCTTCTTGCGCCGGATGTACGTCCACGCCGTGGGGAAGCGGTCGATGGAGGCGAGCACGATGTTGAGCGACAGCACCAGCAGCAGGACGTTGAAGTACCAGACGTGGTAGATGTCGAAGAAGCCGAGCTTGCCGTAGAGGAACTTCTGCGCGGGCGTCAGGTCGGCGTAATACTTGTCGAAGCCGTCCACGTTCTGTTGCATGATGAGCATGCCGATCATGCAGGCGACGACGAGCAGGACGAGCAGCGTGACGCCGAAGCGCACCGAGCTGAGCAGGTTCAGGGCGCGCGTGACGAAGGGGGTCGCGCGGGGGGCGGACTGCGCCTTCGGCAGACCGACCTCCCTTTTAGTCTCTTCGATGGCTGACATCGCTTTGTACGGATGAACTCTGCGGAAGACGGGAGCGCATGGGAAACGGTCTCGTTGGCGCGCCCGGTAGAGACAGACGTAAAACCATTGACACCGAAATGATAACCAAACGTTGCGCACACGGCAACCCTCACAGGGTGACGGGCGTCGGGCGTCGGGGCGAAGCCGTCGGTCGTTAATCCGGCCCACGCCGCCCGACCCCTGACCGCTTTGGCCGAAGACCTTTTTTCGGTTACATTTTCCCCGGCATGTCGAAAAACTTCATCCTCTGCGTGGGCGGCATCGTCGTCGGCTTCGCCGTCGGCTTCTTCGTCACCAACAGCCTCACGCGCCCCGGCGCGCGCGTCGCGGACGCGCCCGCGGCGGCGTCCACG
>DATMVI010000522.1:0-8480 GCA_035563275.1 Pyrinomonadaceae bacterium | reverse complement strand
GCGCGGGCGGGCCGGCGCGGACGGTGCGGCTGCGGCTCACCTCGCCGCGCGGCGCGCATCTCCTGCTCGCCCACACAGACCCGGCGACGGCCGTCCGCCGCGCCCTCGTCAACAACAAACCGTTCGTCGAAAACGAACGGGCGGGCGCGACGCGGCCCGACCTCCGACTCTCCTACGCGGCCCCGCCGCGCGAGGGAATTGAGCTCACCGTCGAGCTGGAGCCGTCCAGCCCGTTGCGCCTCGTCGTGCAGGACATCTCCTACGGGCTGCCCGAAATCCCCGGCCGGACTTACGCCCCGCGCGCCGCGCACATGATGCCCACGCCCGACTCACGCGCCAGCGACACGACGATCGTCAGAAGGACGTTTACTCTATCCGCGGCGGAGGCCCGGCCGTGAGAGGCGACGACGCCCGACGCGGCGCTGTGGATGAAGTGAAGTTATCAGTTATCAGTTATCAGTTATCAGTTATCAGCTCTTTGCCTTTGCTGATAACTGACGACTGACGACTGAGAACTGTTTTTTCGATTCACGTATTCTGTTCCCCGTTGGAGGAGACGATGAAGGCGATTCGGGTTCACGAGTTCGGCGGGCCGGAGGTGTTGCGGGTGGAGGAGCTTGACGACCCGCGGCCCGGCGCGGGGCAGGTGTTGGTGCGCGTGCGCGCCGCGGGCGTCAACCCCGTGGACACGTACATCCGCGGCGGGGCGCACGCCGTCCGGCCCGCGCTGCCGTACACGCCGGGGCTGGACGCGGCCGGCGTCGTCGAGGCCGTCGGCGAGGGCGTGACGCGCGTCGCGGCCGGCGACCGCGTCTACACGGCCGGCAGTTTGAGCGGCACGTACGCCGAGCTGTCTGTGTGCGCCGAGGCGCAGGTTCACGGGCTCGCCGACCGCGTCACTTTCGAGCAGGGCGCCGGCGTCAACACGCCGTACGCGACCGCCTACCGCGCTCTCTTCCAGAAGGCGCGGGCCGTGCCGGGCGAGACCGTTTTCGTCCACGGCGCGAGCGGCGGCGTCGGCACGGCCGCCGTGCAGCTCGCGCGCGCCGCGGGCCTCAAGGTCATCGGCACGGGCGGGACTGAGGAGGGGCGCAGGCTCGCCGCCGAGCAGGGGGCGCACCACGTGCTCGACCACCGCGCGGAAGGTTACCTCGAACAGTTGAAGGAGCTGACGGGCGGGCGCGGCGCGGAAGTGATTCTTGAGATGCTGGCCAACGTTAACCTCGACAGAGACCTGAGCGCGGTGGCGCAGGGCGGGCGCGTCGTGGTCGTCGGCTCGCGCGGCGCGGTCGAGATCAACCCGCGCGCGGCGATGACGCGCGAAGCCACCATCCACGCGATGTCACTCTTCAACGCCTCGGCCGGGGAGCTGGCGAGCATCCACGCGGCGCTCGTCGCGGGGCTTGAGTCGGGGACGCTCCGCCCCTTCGTCGGCCGCACGCTGCCGCTGGCCGAGGCCGCCCGCGCCCACGAAGAAGTCTTAAAGCCGGGCGCGTACGGTAAGATCGTGCTGGCCGTCTGAGCGATTTTTGATTGTAGATTTGCGAGTTCAGATTTAGTTGTCAGTCATCAGTTTTTTGCCTGCGCTGATAACTGATAACTCGCAATCACAAATCTAAAATTTGTCGGGGGCTTGGTCGATGTCGCAGTCAACGGTGAAGTTCGACGGGCGCGTGCGGCCGGCGACGGAGGCGGACAGTGAGTTTGTCGTCTCGCTCGTCCCGCGGCTCGTCGAGTTCGGGCCGCCGCCGTGGCAGGACGCGGAGCGGATGACGCGCGTCGATGCCGAGATCGTCGAGCGTAACTTGCGCGAGCGGACGCCGGGCACGGCCGTCTTCGTCGCCGAGGACGAAGGGGGCCGCGCCGTCGGCTTCATCCACCTCGTCCCGCGCGTTGATTATTACACCGGCGAGGAGCACGGCCACGTCTCAGACCTGATCGTCGCGCGCGAGGGCGAGGGGCGCGGCGTCGGGGCGGCGCTGATGTCGGCCGGCGAGGCGTGGGCGCGAGGCCGCGGCTACCGCCTGCTGACGCTCCACGTCTACGCGGGCAACGAGCGGGCGCGGAAGGTTTACCAAAGGCTCGGCTACACGGAAGAGTTCATCAGGTGCACGAAGCCGCTCGGGTGAACGGGCGGCGCGGAGGCAATGCTTTGAAGACGGACGAGGCCATGAACAGACCGATACGGATTCTCTTGCAGACCACCATCGCGCGCGCCGACGACGACTGGAGCGCGGCGCGCTTCTCGCTGCTCGGCGGACACCTCGCGTCGCTCACCGGCGCGGACGGGCGGCCGCTCTGCGAAGTCACGGCGCGCGACCGCGAGCGCGACGCGGCGGGCGACGACCCCGTGCTGAGCGCGCTCGACCGCACGGACTTCGACGAGCTGTGGCTGTTCGCCGTGGACACCGGCGACGGCCTGACCGAGGCCGACTGCCGCGGCATCACGCGGTTCCGCCAGCGCGGCGGCGGCCTGCTCACCACGCGCGACCATCAGGACTTGGGCTCCTCGCTCTGCACGCTCGGCGGCGTCGGCGCGGCTCACTTCTTCCACACGCGGAACCCCGAGCCGGACGAGACGCGCCGCCGCGCCGACGACCCTTACACGGCCGACATCTCGTGGCCCAACTACCACTCCGGCGCGAACGGCGACTTTCAGGAGGTCACGCCGACCGAACCCGTCCACGAACTGCTGCGCCGCCCCGGCGGGGTCATCCGCTACTTCCCGGCGCACCCGCACGAGGGCGCGGTCGGCGTGCCCGAGGGCGAGCGCCACGCGCGCGTCATCGCCACGGGCCGGAGCAAGGCGACGGGCCGGCCCTTCAACCTCGCCGTCGCCTTCGAGCGTGAACGCGACGGGCACGGCAACACGCTCGGCCGCGCCGTCGCCGAGTCGAGCTTCCACCACTTCGTCGATTACAACCTCGACACCTCGAAGGGCGCGCCCAGCTTCGTCACCGAGCCGCCCGGCGACGGCTACCGGCGCCGCCCCGAAGCCCTCGAAGACATCAAGACCTACGCCCGCAACCTCGCCCTCTGGCTCGCGCCGGAGAGGCGTTAGGCGGGGCCGTTCTCTTTGTCGCCGTCTTGTCGGCTCGTCGCAATGTGTTCGCAACCAAAGGCAGGCGGCGCGGGGCTAGTATTGACGCAGTTAACGGGCGTTCCTTCTGAGAACGAGTGAAACTTTGGGGCAGGCCACTCTCAGTGGCCGTGGGCGTCTGGCCATGGGGGGGCCGGGCGCCCTTCTTTTTTTGGCGAAGGGGCGCCCGGGCGGTGGCGGGCGGGTCGGGGCGGGAATAGCGCCGCTGGCTCCGCAGGCTGGATCAGGCGCGGGGGGCGGAGGTGATGTCGAAGCCGACGAGGCGGCCGCCGGGGGTGAAGGCGACGTTCAGTTCGTAGCCGCAGAACCTCAGCAGGCGTTCGCCGCGCACCAGAGGCTCGGCGGCCGGGGCCTCCCGCCCGGAGCACCTCTGCGCGTTCGAAGGCAGCCCCGCGGCCGCGGCCCCGTAAGCGCCGGCCGTCACCACCGTCAGGCACGCGGCGCACGCGATCCTCTTCCACAGCTTGACTCTCATCTCCGACCGCTCCCGTCTCGAAAGCACTTCGCGTGCGAGGTTCAAATGACGTTCGGTAATGTAGCCGGGCGGCGTGTAAATGTCATCAAGGGCCGGTAAAAGATTGTAAGAGTTGTCAACGAGATGTAAATCCGCGGCGCCCCCGCGCGTCTGGACGCGGGCGCGGCCTCACAGTATGCTGCCCGAGTCCGAACACTGAAGGGCCCCGCCCACACGGGAAGAATAATGCGAACAACTTTGACGATAACCGCCTGCCTGCTCCTCGTTTTGCTCTGCCCCGTCGCGCCGCTCGCGCAGAGGGAACTCGGCGCGCGCCCGACCGAGAGCGGCGGCCCGCTCATGCCCGAGCAGGCCGCCTACGACGTGACCTCCTACGACCTCGCGCTGCGCGTCAACCCGCGCGAGCAGACGATCAGCGGCACGCTCGCCGCGCGCGCCCGCGTCGTCCACCCGACCGAGTGGTTCGTGCTCGACCTCGACACGCCGCTCGCCGTCTCGAAAGTGTCGCTCGTCGAGCAGGGGCGCGCGCACCCGCTCGAGTTCGAGAGGCGCGGCGGTAAAGTCTGGATCGCCTTCGGGCGCACCGCGCAGCCCGGCGAGTCGGCCGAGGTGAGGGTCGAGTACGGCGGCAAGCCGCGCGTCGCGCCGCGCCCGCCGTGGGTCGGGGGCTTCGTCTGGAGCAAGACGCCGTCGGGCGCGGACTGGATCAGCACCGCCGTCCAGATGGACGGGGCCGACCTCTTCTGGCCCTGCAAAGACCACCCCTCGGACGAGCCCGACGAGATGACGCTGCGCATCACCGTGCCCTCCGAGCTCGTCGCCGCCGCCAACGGCAAGCTCACCGGCGTCACCAAGAACGGCGACGGCACGAGCACGTACAACTGGCACGTCTCGACGCCGATCAACAACTACGGCGTGGCGCTCAACATCGCGCCCTACCGCACCATCGAGGGCACCTACCGCAGCGTCTCGGGCGACGGCGTGCCGGCGACTTTCTGGGTCTTGCCCGAGAACTACGAGAAGGGCCAAAAACTGTTCGCCGAGCTCTTCGAGATGCTCGCCTTTCTGGAGAAGCACCTCGGCCCGTTCCCCTTCCGCGCCGACAAGATCGGCGTGGCCGAGACCTCGCACCTCGGCATGGAGCACCAGACCATCATCGCCTACGGCAACCAGTACCGGCCCTCCGAGATCGGCTTCGACTGGCTGCTCTTCCACGAAGTCGGCCACGAGTGGTGGGCCAACCTCGTGACCGCCTCCGACTGGCGCGACTTCTGGATTCACGAGGGCTTCCAGTCCTACATGGACGCGCTCTACCGCGGCGAGAAGCGCGGCCCGGCGGCCTACCACCAGCACATCGCCGCGCTGCGCCGCAACCTGAGCAACCGCCAGCCGCTCGCCCCGCGCGAGGCGCGCACCACCACGCAGATGTACTTCGTCGCGCCCGACTACGTGAACAGCGACGGCGACGTTTACAACAAGGGCGCGGTCGTCCTCCACGCGCTGCGCTACCTCGTCGGCGACGAGGCGTTCTTCAGGGCGCTGCGCCGCATGGCCTACCCGACCGCGGAGATGGAGCGCATCACGGACGGCCGCCAGTGCCGCTTCGTCACGACCGAGGACTTCCGCCGCGCGGCCGAGGCCGCCTCCGGCATGAAGCTCGACTGGTTCTTCGAGGTCTACGCGCGCCAGTCCCAGTTGCCGCGCCTCGTCTCCGAGGTCAAAGGCGACACGCTCACGCTGCGCTGGGAGGCGCCCGCCGGCCTCGCCTTCCCGATGCCCGTCGCCGTCAAACTCGGCGAGCGCACGCAGCGGGTCGCCGTCTCGACCGCGCCCGTCAGCGTGCCGCTCGGCGGCCGGCGGCCCGTCATCGACCCCGAGAACTGGGTGCTGAGGCGCGAGGACTGAAGGCGCGGGCGGCGCGGGCCGAGTAAAACTCGTAAAGAGTTGTAAAGGGCTTGTAAAAAGCCGCGCCGCGGCTAGAGACGCGCCCGCGGTTTCGGTGTATTTTAGCGGGCGGAAAGTCTCGGGCCGGGTTTAAGGAGCGGATGTCAAAGCTGCGCGCATTCCTGAAGAGGCACGTCCTTCTGGTGGGGCTGATGGCGGTCGTCGTGCCGCTCCTGAGCATCCTCGGCCTGCAATACTGGTCGCTCACGGAGCTGGAGAAGACCTCGGTCGTCGCCGGCCACGTCGGGATGAAGAACTACCTCGGCGAGGTGAGCAACAAGGTCAAGGGCTTCTACAAGACGAAGGCCGAGGAGGTCTTGAACGTCCCGGCCTACGCCATCCGCGGGGGCAACCTAGAGAACACCAAGTACCACCTCTCGAAGTGCCGCATCGAGGGCACGAAGCGCCTGTTCGTCGCCGCCTTCGGCCCCGAGGGCGAGTCGCAGATGCTCTTCTTCGACCCGTCGGGGCAGAAGCAGCCGTCGGAGGTGCCCACGCCCGAGCTCCACGCCGCGCAGCGCGCCGCCGCCCCCATGCGCGTCCTCGCCAAGGAGGGCACGAGCGTCACCTCGCCGATGGCCTACTTCGAGGAGCGCGACGTCGAGAACCGCGTCATCTTCAAGCCCATCCTCGACGAGTCGAAGGTGGTCGGCGTCGCCGGCATGATCCTCGACCACGCCTTCTTCCGCGACACGCTCGCCCCGCGCATCATCGCCGAGACGCTGCCGACCTTCTTCCCCGAGGGGGCCGACCGCAACGTCATCGTCTCGCTCTATCAGGGCAAGCAGAAGAAGCTCTTCTCGTCGCAGGAGGCCGAGGGGCAGAACGACGTGATCTGGTACTCGCTGCCCTACTACTACGAGTACGCCGTCGTCATCCGCAGCCGGCACATGACGCCCGAGCAGTGGGCGCACTGGAACTTCAACTTCTCGCTCGGCCTCTCGCTCCTGATGACGGCCGTCCTCATCGGCGGCATCATCCTCGCGCTCCGCACGGCCTCGCGCGAGATGAAGCTCTCGCAGATGAAGGCCGACTTCGTCTCGAACGTCTCGCACGAGCTGCGGACGCCTCTGGCCTCGATCCGCGTCTTCGGCGAGTTCATGAAGCTCGGCCGCGTGAAAGACTCCGGCAAGATTCAGGAGTACGGCGAGCACATTGAGACCGAGAGCCGGAGGCTGACGCAGCTCATCAACAACATCCTCGACTTCTCGAAGATCGAGTCGGGGCGCAAGACCTACAACTTCGAGCGCGTCTGCGTCGAGGAGATCGTGGCCGAGACGCTGAAGACCTGCGCGATACGGCTGCGCCAGATCGGCTTCTCCATCGTCTTCCAGAACAGCCCGCGCCCGCTCCCGCACGCCGTCCTCGACCGCGACGCCATCGGGCAGGCGTTGATGAACCTGCTCGACAACGCCGTCAAGTATTCGGAGAAGGCGGAGCAGAAGGAGGTGACGGTGCGCCTCGGCGAGCGCGACGGCCTCATCCAGATTTCGGTGGCCGACCACGGCATCGGCATCCCGGCCGAGGAGCAGAAGAAGATTTTCGAGAAGTTCTACCGCGTCTCGACGGGTCTGGTTCACGACGTGAAGGGCAGCGGCCTCGGCCTCTCGCTCGTCAAGCACATCGTCGAGGCGCACCGCGGCCGCGTCACGGTCGAGAGCGTGGTCGGGCGCGGCAGCACGTTCACCATCTCCCTGCCGGCGGCCGAATCCGTCGCCGACCAAGCCGAGCCGCGGAAGCCGCCGCCGCTCCTCGGGAGCGACCCCTCGCTCGGCTTCGGCTTCAAGCAGTGACGAGAGGGCCATCGGCAGACAGCGGCCTCCGCGTCACCGGCGCTGACGCCGGCACGCGCGCGAACCAATAGCGACCGCCTTTCTACCGACTACTTTTTCCCAAAGGAACCTGAGATGAAAAAGCTGACGTTGATTGCCGCCGCCGCGCTCGCGCTGGGGGGGGCGGTGTGGACGGCGCGGGCCGAGAGCGCCGAGGAGGCGGCCGTGCGCGCGGCCGTCGGGCACTACCTGCGCGCGCACGCCACCGGCCTCGGCGAGCACCACCGCAAGGTCTTCCACCCCGAGGCCAAGCTCTTCGCCGTCCGCGAGGGTAAGTTCTGGCAGCTCACGAGCGAGGAGTACATCTCGCGCTCGCCGGGCAAGCCGGCCGCCGACGAGGCGCAGCGCAAGCGCTCCATCGAGAGCGTTGACATCGCCGGCGACGCGGCCGTCGCCAAAGTCGTCCTCGACTACCCGCAGGTCAGGTTCACCGACTACATGTCGCTGCTCAAGATCGACGGCGAGTGGCGCATCGTCAACAAGACCTTCCACGCCGAGCAGAAGGCCAAATAGGCGCCGGGCGGCGGCGAAGCAACCCGTCGTCACCCCGGCGCCCGGCACCCTCCCCCACGGGACTCGAAACCATGATGATCCCCGAGAGTATGCGCAAGGTTCTGATTGTCGAGGACGACCAAGCGATGGCGGTGGCGCTGCGCGACGGCTTCGCCTACGAGGGCTACACCGTGCAGGTCGCGCGCGACGGCCAGACGGGGCTGAAGCTCGCCGGCGAGAAGGGGCTCGACCTCGTCATCCTCGACGTGATGCTGCCGCGCCTGAGCGGCCTCGACGTTTGCCGCCAGCTCCGCAGCGCCGGCAACAACACGCCGATCATCATGCTCACCGCGCGCGGGCAGGAGATCGACAAGGTGCTGGGGCTGAAGACCGGCGCGGACGACTACGTCACCAAGCCGTTCAGCTTCCTCGAACTGATGGCGAGGGTCGAGGCCGTCCTGCGCCGCGCCTCGAAGGGGGCCGACGAGGTCGAGAGCGTCCACTTCGGCGACGTGGAGATCAACTTCAAGACCTTCGAGGCGACGCGCGCCGGCAAGCCCGTCGAACTCAGCCCGCGCGAGTTCAAGATGCTCAAGTATTTCGTCGAGCACCGCGGCGAGGTCGTCACGCGCGACCA
>DATMVI010000521.1:0-2261 GCA_035563275.1 Pyrinomonadaceae bacterium | reverse complement strand
TGCTCGACCGCGCCGGGCTGGAAGCGGCCGCCTGCGAGTGCTACGGCGTGATGCGCGCGACGTATTAAGTTCGCGGATTCGCGGCCCCCGCGCTGACCGGGCGTCCGGAGCGGCGGATTTAATACAGGGAACGCGTAGTTCACACGGGGGGCACGGGGAAGACGGTCGGTTTTCCCCGTGCCCCCCGTGCCTGCCCGGTCTCCGCGTCGAAACGAACCGAAGGCCCACCCGACCACCTCCGGGCCGCGAATCCGCAATCGTCCCCCTCGTCTGTACGCAACGGGACTGTCGGCCGCAGCCCGCCTCTGCCATACTCCCTTCAGCTTGATTGCCAGCCGGTGAAGTTCTCCCTCGCTCATACCGGGCCGCATCTCCCCGCAGGCGTACGAAGCGACCACCGAGACGGAAGAGACCTATGACGAAAGATGAAGGCCGCCCGCTCGTCCTCGTGGTAGAGGACATAGACTGGATCAGGGACGGGATGGTGCGCCAACTGCGGGAGCACGGCTACGACGTGGTCGAGGCGACGAGCGCCGCCGGGGCGCTGGCCCTCGCCGAGAGCGTCCGCCCGGCCCTCATCCTCACCGAAGAGGAGCTCCCGGCCTACGCGCACCTCGCCGACCGCCTCGCCGCGCACCCCGCGCTCTGCCGCCTCCCCGTCGTCATCATCAACCCCGACGCGGAGGACTGCGCCCGCCTCGGCGACACCGTCCTCCTCAGCGGCTACGACCGCATCGCCCACCTCCTCGCCATTAAAAAGCAGTAGTCAGTAGTCAGTAGTCAGTAGTCAGTAGTCAGTAGTCAGTAGCGCTTCCGCGCCGCCGCTGTCGCCGCCGACGCCCGAACAGTCCGGCGGCGACGGGTTTTCTACTGACTACTGTCTACTGGCTACTGTCTACTTCCTTATTGCAACCCCCTCGCAAGCTAATCGCAACCATCGCGCGGCGCGGTTGCGGGTATGTTCTCCGGAAGCATCACTGCCCCGACAGTTGTCTTAACAGTTCGCCTCGCTTAAGACGCCGCTTGTCTCAAGGTCGCAGTGAATCAGGAATCTACATGGAGAGAGGAACCCGATCATGAAAATTTCCGCGTCACTCCGAACCTTCGCGGCGGCCGCCGCGCTGGCCGTCGCGCTCGCGCCCGCGGCCTTCGCCCAGAGCACGACGAGCGCCTCGGCCGCCTCCCGCGCCTCGGTGCCCTCGGGCCAGAAGGCTAAGGTCAAGGGCTTCGTCGTCAGCCGCGGCTCCGACAGCTTCGTCGTGCAGGACGCCGTCTCGGGCGCGCAGACGACCGTGATGCTGAACGAGCAGACCAGCGTCAAGACGAAGGGCGGCTTCTTCGGCGGCGGCTCGCGGCAGGGGCTGACGGCCATCATGCGCGGCCTCAACCTCGAAGTCGAGGGGCGCGGCGACGACGCGGGCAACCTCGTCGCCACGAAGATTCGCTTCGACGACCGCGACCTGCGCACGGCGCGCACCGTCGAGGCCAACATCGTCCCCGTCGAGGGGCGCGTCGGGCAGGCCGAGGGCCGGCTCGGCGAGGTCGAGCAGAACGCGCAGCGGATGTCGGGGCAGGTGGACGAGCTTTCGGCCATCGCCAACGCCGCGAACGGCGGGGCCGTGGCCGCGCAGGAGACGGCCGACCGCGCCGTCGAGGGCGTGAGGGTCGCCAACGACCGCATCAGCTCGCTCGACGAGTTCACCCCGCAGCAGAGCATCAACGTCAACTTCCGCAACCGCAGCGCCGTGCTCACGCCCGACGCCAAGAAGCAGATCGACGAGGTCGCCGCCTTCGCGCAGAACGCCGCCGGCTACCTCATCGAGGTCACCGGCTTCGCCTACGAGTCGCGCAACAAGGCGGCCAACACGCGCCTCAGCCAGCAGCGGGCCGAGTCGGTCGTGCGCTACCTCGTCGAGAACCACAACATCCCGCTGCGCCGCATCGTGACGCCGTACGGGCTGGGCGCGACCAACCCTGTGGCCGACAACACGTCGCGCGAGGGGCGCGCCGAGAACCGCCGCGCCGAAATCCGCCTGCTCGTCAACCGCGGACTCACGGGCGCCGGCGCCGACATGAACCCGAACCGCGTCTCCTCGGCCACGCCCGAAGAGTAAGCGACTTAAAAACCGGGGCGTGCGGCCGACGATCGCGTCGGGCCGCGCGCCCTTCTTTCCCACGGCGGCGGGGGCAATCCCCCCCTTCCGACCCGCGAGTCGAGACCGTCGGACAGTTCGCTGTCCGACGGTCTCCTCGCCAGTCGG